>CAMDGL010000059.1 GCA_945897845.1 Chitinophaga pinensis
CTTGGAGAAGCAATCAAACAAGCTCGTAAAGACAGGAACCTGACCCAAGAACAACTTGGACTTCTTGTTGGCGTTAAAAAGGCACAAATTTCCAAATTGGAGAACAGTTTAACAGATGCAAGGTTTGAGACAATAATCAAAGTTTTTAAGGCTTTAAATGCTAAGTTTAATTTCAATGTTGAGTTGCTAAATCAAACTGTAAAACTTGCTTGACAGACTGAAACCCCAGCCGTAACATCTAGCAGAATAGCCGAATTCCCGTTCATAAAAAATCCCATTACCCGAAAAGGATAATGGGATTTTGGTCTATTCTCTGTTCGACTTCAGCTACCCGCAAATTTGGCAACAGTGGTTTTCGGGGTATAATTTGTTATCAATCCCAATTCAGGATTATTTTACCGCAATTTCCTGCTTCCATGATGTCGAAAGCTTCCTGAAAATTGTCTGCCGGAAAGCGATGGGTAATTACGGGCGAAATATTCAATCCGGTTGACAGCATCATTTCCATCTGGTACCAGGTTTCGTACATTTCGCGGCCATAAATACCTTTGAGGGTCAGGCCTTTGAAAATAAGTTTGCTCCAGTTAATTTGTGTATTCGAAGGCAGCAAACCAAGCAGCGAAATTTTACCTCCATTGTACATGTTTTCAACCATATCGTTAAAAGCGACAGGTGAGCCGCTGCATTCGAGGCCAATATCGAAACCGCCGACCATTCCTAGCGATTTCATTGCATCCTTAACACTTTCCACACGAGGATCAATAACTTTGGTGGCGCCCATTTTCATGGCCAGATTGCGGCGATATTCGCTTAAATCGGTTCCAACAATGTTGCGGGCTCCGGCGAACTTGCAAACTGCGGCAGCCATTGAACCAATTGGTCCGCCAATTCCGGTGATCAACACATCTTCCCCCAAAAGCGGGAAAGAGAGTGCGGTGTGTGTGGCGTTTCCAAGCGGATCCATTACCGACATCAATTCGTCTGAAATGCGGTCATCCACTTTCAGTACGTTTGAAGCAGGGACTGAAATGTATTCGGCAAAGCCACCATCGCGGTTTACGCCGATTCCCATGGTGTGGTCGCAGATGTGCTGGCGGCCGCGGCGGCAATTGCGGCAGAATCCGCACGAAATATGGCCTTCAACAGTTACGCGTTCGCCAATGTGAACGCGACTGACTTCCATACCTTTTTCTACCACTGTGCCCATGTATTCATGGCCAATCACCAAAGGCGTTTTAATGGTATTCTGCGCCCATTCGTCCCATTTGTAAATGTGCAAATCGGTTCCGCAAATCGCTGATTTGCTAATTTTTATCAACACATCATTGTGTCCGACCTTTGGAATCGGGACATCTGTCATCCAAATTCCTTTTTCCGGCTTGATTTTAACTATTGCTTTCATTGTTTCTGTTTGAAGGATAATTGCTGCAATATTAAAGTGTTCAGGAGTTAAAATATAGAATGAAAATCATGTTTTATTTTTCCGGATACATGGATTTCATCGGATAAACTTCAAGTTTTTCTACCAGAATTTCGCCTCCTGTATTGAAAAGGTAAATTCCGTCTGACTTCTTTTCTGTAGATATAAATGATGAACTCATTGCAACCCTTCCGTCGTTTGCAAATATTTCCAGAGAAGCACGATCGAGCAGGATTTCAAGTTTTAAAATTCCGTCAACAGGCTCCACAACAGCTGATTTTCCCATGCAAGTAAGTGTTTTCGTTTTTACGTTGTACATGATTTCTGTTCCGTTGTTTTTCTTGTCCAGGCGAACAACGAACCCAAAGCTGTCAGCCGTTTTTATTTTGAAACTTCCAATAACGTGAAAGCAATCTCCATTAATGCTTTTCAATAGGTTTTTCTCGATTCCGGGAATCAGGTTTTTGTTTTCATAAATCTGACCCTTTAGGTGAAGAAGTTCGATTTCTTTTACAGGCTTCCTGGTCAGGGTAATTCCTTCGAGGTATTTTTTGAGCGATAATTCGCAGGGAAATGTCATTTGTCCATTGAAAGGCATATCGGGAAATTCCGCGCCTTTCATCCATGCAATCTGTATCGTTCTGCCATCTGATTCAGGAATATTGCTCCATGTTTGGGTTGCATAATAATTTGCGCCAAAGTCACTTTGTAATTTTGGCGTTTCGGCGATGAATTTTTCACCATCAAACAATCCGATCACATAACTGCCGTCGCCGTCAAAAAGTACCCACTTTTTATCGTCGGCCCTTCTGTTAACCGATAGCTCAACCAAATCCGGACATGCATAAAATCCGACTATATGGTTTTTAAATTCCCAGTCAACCAGGTTTTTGGAAGTGTAAAACGAAATTCCCTTTTGTTTGTCGCTGCTGTTTGGGCGCCGGTAAAGAACCATTACGTACTGTTTGCTTGGTTCGTGCCACATAACTTTCGGGTCGCGGGCATCGTCGGTTGCATCGAATGCGATGATTGGATTTTTTTCGTATTTCAACCAGGTTCGTCCTTTGTCGTTGCTGTAAGCCAGCCGCTGTCCGCATTTCTGGCTGGTGTAAAACAACAGCATGGTTTTTTCATCCCCTTTCTGAAGTCCGGTCACATTGTTGAGGTCAATTAAACCACTTCCTGAATAGGCTGTGCAGGAATCTTTGTCTTTCGATTCATTGTCAGGAAAAAGAGCGATTGGCAGATGCTCCCAGTTCACCAGGTTTGTGCTTACTGCGTGGCCCCAATGCATGTAACCCCATTCTTTTCCAAATGGATTGTGCTGATAAAAAAGGTGGTATTCGCCTTTGTAAAATACCAGTCCATTCGGATCGTTGTTCCAGTTTTTTTCAGGAGTAAAATGAAACTGTGGCCGGTGCAACTCATCAAATAATTTTACGGGTTTATCGGCAAATACCGATAGTGATGCCAGGAAAAAAGAGAGGATTAAAAAAGGAAACTTCATAAGATGTTTGTTAATACGATGGTAATACTGACAAATATAGATTAAAAATTGTGATTATTTCTTCTACTTTTGATTTCAGAGTTCCCGGCTAATCCTTCATTTTGGGTGGAATTAATCAATTTGAAGACTTAACTGTCAGTACTAAAAATCGTTGGATATTAGGTTGAATTAAAAGATTTGAGAAAATGAGGGGAAGATTGGTTTTAACGTTGTTCATGGTGTCGGCTTATGCCAGTTTAGGTCAGGAATCATGGAAGAAGGAAAGGATAAAATTGCCATATCCGGTTTGCTATGCTTCAGATGAGGTACATTCATCCTATCTTGAGCCACCGCGGGAATATTATGAAAGGTTAAAGTCGTCATCAACCCAAAAAGCAACCATTGAAGTTACCTATACGGGCTTCACTTCTGAAGCGCAAAAGGCATTTGCATACGCAGTCAGTATCTGGGAAAGTTTGATTTATTCGCCGGTTTCAATTCGGGTGAAAGCCAATTGGCAAAGTCTTAGTCAGGGAGTTTTGGCAAGTTGCGGACCTTCCGATTATTTTAAAAATTTTAATTCCACTCAAAAATGGAATAGTTATTACCCGATTGCCCTGGTCGAAAAAATGCTTGGCGAAGAGGTAAATTCTGCTGATCAATTTGACATTAATGCTTCTTTTAACAAGGATTTTTCCAACTGGTATTTTGGAATAGATGGTAAAACTCCTGAAAATCAATACGATTTTGTTTCAACCGTCATGCATGAACTGGCACACGGATTAGGATTTTCAGGATTTTTTTATTCTGACAGCAGGGGCAGAGGCGGGTATGGAACAGATGGATATGCTGCTATTTTCGATCAGTTTGTAATCGACAAGGATCTGAATAATTTGGTAAATAAGAACATTTATGCCAATCCCTCTACCAAGTTGAAACTGGCTTTTACATCGGGCTGGCTTGAGTTTAATACCAAACTTCTGGATAATCAAATACCAAGACTTTATGCACCATCGGCTTGGGACAGCGGATCGAGTATTTATCATCTCGATGATGTAACTTATGCCA
The DNA here is from genome assembly GCA_945897845.1 of Chitinophaga pinensis. Classification (GTDB taxonomy): domain Bacteria; phylum Bacteroidota; class Bacteroidia; order Bacteroidales; family Prolixibacteraceae; genus Aquipluma. The sequence goes on from CAMDGL010000059.1 coordinate 3,975, forward strand.
CCGGCGATCCGAATTCGATGATGACTCCTTTTGCAGGAAAAGGTGAGGCCATCCATAATCCGGGGCCTTATTCGCTGGCAATTATGTACGACATGGGATGGAAGTCCATTTCAATCAGGCACAAACAATTGAAAGACATTGAATTTGTATCTGCTCCCATTGAATTTAATGCCGAAATAATAAGCGACTATGACCTTGATTCATCGAAAGTATTTCTGGTATATTCGGGCAACAAGTTTGTTAAATCTGATTCCGTTCTTCTGAAAGCAACAGAAGTTCCGGCAAATTTTTCCACAAAACTTTCCAACATACAAAGCAGCGAGTTAAACTATTTTTTTACTGCTACTGATGTCAATAAAAGAAGGTTGGTTTTTCCTTCGAATGCACCGTTGAGATATCTGACTTTTAAAATTGGGATAGATAAAGTAGCTCCTGTAGTAACACACAATCCTGTTAAATACATGGTCACTACCAATCTTTCAACTAAAATAAATGCTGAAGTGACCGATAATATCGGGATCAAATCAGTTAAAATAGAATATTTTATCAATGGGGGAGTAATTAAGGAAATTGCATTACAGAATGATTCAAATGATATTTATTCCGGAAATATGGTTTTTCCTTCAGGATCAGTAAAAGATGGAGATAAAATCAGTTACCGGATTGTTGCAGTGGATTCTTCTTCGCAGAACAATATCGGGAGAAGTCCGATATCGGGTTACAATACTTTTTTTATCCAGGGAATCCAAAATCCGGTTGAAAAATATGTCAATAATTTTAATGTTCAAATCAATGATTTTATCAGCTCCGATTTCACAGTAACAACGGTCACAGGATTTGACAGTCCGGCTTTAAATTCGGCTCATCCATATCCGAGTCCGGATACCGACGACATGAATTTTAATTTTGTTTCTATCCTGAAGTACCCGATTATCCTGAAACCCGGTGGAAAAATGAGTTACGATGAGGTTGTTCTGGTTGAACCTGCTGAGACCGGAGCTAAATTTGGCGACGATGAATTTTGGGATTATGTGATTGTGGAAGGTTCGAAAGATGGTGGCACTTCATGGAAACCATTGATTGAAGGCTATGACAGTAATGCCCAGAGCTCGTGGCTTACATTGTACAACGGTTCCATGTCGGGACAAAACAGTTCGGCTGTTCCGAACAAAAATTTATTTGTAAAGCGTGAATTTGAATTGCTGGGCAATAAAAATTTCCAGGCCGGTGATACCATCCAGATCCGTTTCCGTCTTTATTCAGATCCGTATGCTCACGGGTGGGGCTGGATCATCGATAATCTGACCATTCAGGATTTCGGTACCGATGTAAATTCGCTGTCGATTTCTTCCGGAGAAGTGGTTTTCTATCCGAATCCGGCTTCCGATCGCTTGAATCTTCAGCTTCAAACAAAAAACACGATCGAAAAATTGGTTTTAAAGGCCTTTAATTCCTCCGGGAAACAGGTTTACATTCAACAGTTTGCGGTTGGTTCAAACAGTTTTCAGACAGAAATTGATTTGAGTAAATTCACGCCCGGACTATTCCTTTTTGCTGTTGAACCCGAAAACGGGAATATTGTAACCCGAAAAATTCTGGTACGGTAAGTTTCGATTATAAATAAAAAAAGTATATTTGCCGTCAAATTGTAAGTAAAATGAAACGTATTAGTAACAACAGCTATTTTTATTGGTTTTATTACTTCTGTTCTCATATCGGGATCGGCAGGTAATCTATTGTTGTTACAAAAGATATTCTACAGATGGGTCCCGTGTTGCACGAGGCCCATTTTTTTTAAAATTATAAATATGAAACTTGCGGTAATAGGTTTGGGGCTGATTGGCGGTTCGATGGCGAGAGATCTTCGGAAGGCCGGATTCGCAAACGAAATTTTAGGAGTCGATGTTAATCCGGAAAATGCGCAGGAAGCTCTTTTGTTGGGAATAATTGACCGGATTGAAACGCTTGAAAATGCAGTTTCGGAGGCTGATCTGGTGATTATAGCCATTCCGGTTGACAAGGTACTGAATTCGCTGACCAGAGTCCTCGATCTGGTTTCTGACCAAACAACAGTAATCGATGTTGGATCAACCAAAAAAGTAATCGGTATTGCGGTTGAAAACCATCCGAAGCGCAGAAATTACATTCCGGCACATCCGATGGCAGGTACCGAAAACTCCGGGCCTTCTGCAGCACTGGAAGGTCTTTTCGAAGGAAAGATCAATATTATCTGTGATCAGGAAAAATGCGGACCTCAGCACCTGGCATTTGCCGAAAAAATGTTTCAGGTATTAGGAATGGACATTGCTTATATGACCGCTGACGATCAGGATCACAGTACGGCATTTATTTCTCATTTACCCCACGCGGCGGCTTTTGCACTGGCCAATGCCGTGTTGGACAAGGAAGACCGCGAAATTATTTTCGATTTGGCAAGCGGCGGTTTCAACTCAACGGTGCGTCTGGCCAAAAGTTCTCCTGAAATGTGGGGGCCTATTTTTCAACAAAACAAGGAATATGTTGTTGAATCGCTCGAAGTATATATCAAGCACCTGAAAGCATTCAGGAAAAGCATCGAAAGCGATCCGGAACAGATGATGGCGCTGATGAAAAATGCCAACCGGATTCGTGGAATCCTTGCCGGACAAAACGATTCGCTGGTAAAAAATGAAAAGACAATAGTTAAATTATATACCAAATAGTTATGAAATTGGAATTGGAAATTAACCCGATCAAGCACTGGTTGCCTCAAATAAACAACCCGTTGATCATTGCCGGTCCTTGCAGCCTCGAAACAGAAGAGCAGGCTATGTCAACTGCTAAATTAATCGCAAAAGATCATCGTGTATTCGTATATCGTGGTGGTGTTTGGAAACCGCGAACCCGTCCCGGCAGCTTCGAAGGCGTGGGAAGCATTGGTTTAAAATGGTTGCAGATGGTGCGCGAAGAGACCGGAATGCCTGTTGGAACTGAAGTCGCAAACGCGCAGCATACCGAAGAAGCGCTAAAGGCCGGACTTGACGTTCTCTGGATTGGTGCACGCTCAACCGCCAGTCCGTTTGTTGTTCAGGAAATTGCCGATGTGGTAAAAGGAACCGACGCGGTGGTGATGGTGAAAAACCCTGTCAATCCTGACGTACAGCTTTGGCTTGGGGCTTTCGAACGGCTCAGTCAGGCCGGAATTAAAAACATGGTGGCCATTCACCGCGGTTTTACACCCTTCCGCGAATCGGAGTACCGCAACTACCCAAACTGGAAAACAGTGATAGAACTGCGTCGTTTAATGCCAAATTTGCCAATTATTTGTGATCCGAGCCACATTGGAGGCAAGCGCGAATATTTATTCGATATTTCGCAAAAAGCATTTGACATGGGCATGGAAGGGCTGATGATCGAATCGCACATCGATCCTTCCTGCGCTTTGAGCGACAAGGAACAGCAGCTTACTCCGGCCGACCTGGCCAAATTGCTCGATCGTTTGGTGATCAGGAATGCTACTACCGAAAATAAACAGTTTGAAAATCAGCTCGAATTGCTTCGTAACCGCATCGATGCAATTGACACGGAATTGCTCGAAACACTTTCTTCGCGCATGGAAATTGTCAGACAAATTGGTCAGTATAAAAAAGACAACAATGTAACAGCGTTTCAAGTGGGTCGTTTTTCAGAACTGATGGAAAAACGAGCAAAACTTGCCAAAAGATTGAATTTGGATCCCGACTTTGTTCTTCAGATTTTCCAGCACATCCACGAAGATTCGGTACGCATGCAGACCGAAATTATGGACAAAGAATAGCGGTATTAAAGAATTTAGTTGAGCCAATTGTTAAGGTTGGTGCTTCTGTAAATATTTCAAAATGCCGGTCAGGAATGTATTCCCGACCGGCATTTTAATTTTTCCTGAAATACTGGTCGGGTTAAAAAAATTATAGCAGGACAAAGTTTTAGTGAAAAATAAACAATCTGTCTCAAACTGGCGTTTACATAATTTGAGTGTTAATGCTTTCTCAAGAGAGAATAAACCAAATGTATTTTCTCCTGAAGAATAAACAAACTACTTGCATATTGATTTTTTGAAGTTGACCAGTAATAATCTTAATTTATCTCAAGCAATGAAAAACACAAAAGCAATTTTAAGTTTACTCGTATTATTTTTTTTCGCTGCACAAACAAATATTTATGCAGGTAAACCAATTCCAAGTGTTGGCATAGTTGTAAAGAAAAATCCAGGCAGCGGCATAGAAAGAATCGTCAAAACTGGTTCAGATGGTTCATTTTCCCTACAGCTTGAAGAGGGTGAATACACGTTAATCGCACCTGCAGAACAGCTAAAAGTTGCTGCCTCGGAAATAATTAAGAGCAATGATACTTCAGGTAAAATGCAATCAGATGCTGAAGGTTTTGATATTACCCTCGAAGACAATTTGATACAGGTAAAGGATCAGCCCCAAAATGGCAGGACTTACAATCTCGACAAAAAGACCAGTAGTCTAATTGTTATCGTTCCGAAAGGTGGGGCTAAATTATCAGGCAAATTAAGCTGGGATGGAAGCATAAAAGGCGGAAAAACAGAACGAAAAGGCTGGGATGGAAGCATAAAAGGCAGTCCGAAAGGGATTTCAGAAAATGGATTAAAATAAGACCGGAAATCAATTGGTCAGAATCGCAAAACTTTGCTGACTAAATTTTCGTAAGCAGCTTTTTAAAGGCCGAAATCATGCCTTTTTCGATCGCCTGATATTCAACAATGTCTTTTCCGATGTAAACGAACATGATGGCTAAATGGAGTTGTTTTGCGACTATTTCCTGATAAAATGCTGGTTTGTTCAGTCGGTACGCTTCGCGGATGCGCCTTTTCAGGAGGTTTCGTTTAACTGCGCGTTTGAAATTTCGTTTCGAAACGGTAAACGAAGAAAGAACCGGATATGTTTGCGGCAATTCTGTTTTCAGGAATACAACTTTGAGTGGATACGATAAAAAGGATTCGCCGGATGTAAATAATTCTTCGATCAGTTTTTGGCTGCAAAGCCTTTCTTCTTTATGCAATGTGAATCCTTCCATCAAACGAAAATACAATAAAAAAGGGGAAAACTGATTTCCCCTTTTTTAATATGATTTTACTTGCTTTTTTTTGACTGTGACAGATGCTTATTTATTGTATTTTTTGATGTATTGCTCCAGCGCCATTGTCATTGAAGGAGCTTCAGCAGTTGGGGCTTCAATATCGAGCCTAAGTCCGGCGTCAATAACGGCTTTGGCAGTTGCAGGTCCAAAGCAGGCAATCTTGGTGCCATTTTGGTCAAATGTCGGGAAGTTCTGCATCAGCGATTGAATTCCTGAAGGACTGAAAAACACCAGAATGTCATAGTTAACATCCTTTAGATCAGACAAATCACTGCTTACAGTTTTGTAAATAAGAGCCTTGGTATAAAAATAACCGGCTTTATCGAGCAATTGAGTAATTTCCGGCTGATTTACCTGCGATACCGGTAAAAGGAATTTTTCATCCTTGTGCTTTTTCATCACATCAATCAAATCCGAGAATCTACCTGCACCATAGAAGATTTTTCTTTTCCGGTAAACAATGTATTTCTGCAAATAAAAAGCCGTGGCTTCCGACATGCAAAAGTACTTCATGGTGTCAGGAATCGTCAATCGCATTTCAGTGCTCATCCTAAAAAAATGGTCGATGGCAGTCCTGCTGGTAAAAATAACTCCGGAATGATCCAGAATTTGTACCCGGGTTTGCCTGAATTCTTTGGCCGAAACTCCTTCAACCTGGATGAAGGGGCGGAAATCAACCTGTACATTGTTTTTTTCAGCCAGATCAAAATAAGGTGATTTGGCAGTTTCAGGTTTGGGCTGCGAAACTAAAATTTTCTTGATCTTCAAGGTAATTGCTTTTAAAATTAATTTTTTCCACTTATGACAACAAAAAATTGTAGATCAGAAGTAATGGTAAAAATTCAAGGGTACAAAGGTATAAAATCAAATAGAAAATAGAAAAATGTTTTTTAAGGAAAATTTTACCTCCCCGAACAAGGGAAAGTAAATAGAAAACGATGATTATACCGAGTCCGGTGAACAACAAAGTTTCTGTTTGATAGAGCGGTACAAAGGCGATAATGGTAGTCACCGGAAGTAAAAATAATCCAAGGACACGGTTATAAACCGTGATGCTGAAAAGGTATTCCTGCACCTCCTGCTTATTTTCTGTGAGCGCCCCAAGGAGATAATAGATCACTTTTTTAATGAAAAAGTAACCAACAACCATGGCCATGCAAATGAGGTAAACATAGAAGGATTGGGTTATTCCAAAATTTATTTTGAAGGTACTTAAAAATTGGTAACCGAATAAAGACATGACCAGCGCGAAGACCAAATCGAGCCTGAAGGATGCATGGAGAAAGTTGAAATAACGCTCGCGGAACAACCTGGTAAAAGCGGAATAATTAATGGTTGAATGAGTTAACTGGCTCAAATATTTATGAAAAATCAGACGTACAGTGGCAAACAGGAAAAATGCCAGCACCACTACACCCACCAGCCAGTCGGGATTGCTGCGCGATACTTTTTTGCCCGGAAATACGACTTCAACGTTTCTTAAAACGGTATGCAACGAGTCGTACGGAAGTGGCTCGAGTAATTTTTTTTGATAATCGAAAACATGGTCGTACCCTTTTTTGAATTGCGACCATTCTGGCTTTCGTCCGAAAATAATAACGCTGTCGGGAGCAATGTAATTGGCATTTAATGAGTCGAGTAGGGCCGAATCAAGAAGGTTTACCGTTTGCGAATCAAGTTTAGCCTGAAAGTTATTGGTTTCAAAGTAGGTCTGTTTCAAATTCAGGTTTAAGTTTACTGAGTCTGATTTGAATTGATTCGATTGCATACCGCCGGGCAATTGTATAAGTTTGTGGGCGCAAAAGTAGTGATTAATAGTTTTTATTCTCTCACTTGCCAAAAGCAATTCATTAAATTAATATAGCATGTCTCAAAATCCGGAAATTATATATCAGGCGCCCTTGCAGGGATTCACCGATTTTACTTATCGGAATGTATTTCAGGAAGTTTTCGGTGGCGTTTCAAAATATTTCATTCCTTACCTTTCATACCTTAGAGGGAAAGAAATCAAAAAATCGCTTTTAAAGGAAATTATTCCTGAAAATAACAAAGCTTTGCCGGCTATTCCACAGGTATTGTTCTCCAATACGACCGAATTGTTCGAATTGGTTTCTATACTGGTTGACAACGGATATAAAGAGATTAACCTGAATCTGGGCTGTCCGTATCCGATGGCCACCAATCGCGGACGTGGTGCAGCATGGCTCGAAAAACCGGATGATTTGAATGAAACCCTTCAACAGCTTTTTGTGAAGGAATTTCCAACAAAATTTTCGGTGAAGATGAGGGCTGGGATGAAAAACAATCAGGATTTTAAACCGGTACTCAATATTTTAAACCAGATGCCGCTCGAAGAAATTATTTTTCATCCACGAACTGCCAGTCAGATGTACGATGGAAAAGCCGATCCTTCACTTTTTGCTGAAGCGCTTTCGCTCATAAAACACCCGCTGGTTTACAATGGTGATATTTTTTCTGTAGCTGATTTTCAGAAATTAAAAAGCATTTTTCCTGATCAGCAGAGCTGGATGACCGGACGTGGTTTGTTAATGGATCCTTCGCTTGCGCTGAGGCTGAATGGAATGGAAACAGACACGAAACTGAAAAAGCAAAAATTGAAAGAATTTCACGACCGGTTGGTGGAGGAATATTCGGAACGTTTGCAGGGAAGCGGCCATTTCCTCACAAAAATGACACAATTCTGGAGCTATTTCTGCGAATCGTTTGAAAATCCTCACAAAGCCATGAAGCTGGTTAAAAAATCGGGCAGCGTTTTGAAATACAATGCGGCTGTGGTGGAAATTTTCAGAAATTTATAATGGATTGAATAAACTGAGGGATTGATGGACTGATTTAAAACTGACCACATTTTCACGAGCAGTTTTCCTTTTCGTATTCAGCCATCAAATACATTAGTTTTTCAAGTTCACCAGCTTCCTCTGTATCTTCAGGTGCGCCGCAGATTTCCAAAAACCTTTTCAACGCCTCCCTGTAATCATCCTCTGTGTAAAGTGTTTCCATCGTTCTGCCATCTTTTGTTCCTGAATAGTAAATTGCAGATTATAAGATAACTGAATGGATGTCTTCCCTTTAAAAATATTCAATATCGATTATCCAATTTTCGGGCAAACCTGGAACTTGAACCCTGAAAATTTAAACTATTAGTGAGCATCCAGCCAGTTATCTCCTGCATTTATTTCAACAGTCAGTGGCACACCAATGTTTACAGCGTTTTCCATTTCATGTTTTACAATGGTTTTCATTTGGTCGAGCTCGGAGATCAAAGCGTCAAAATTCAACTCATCGTGCACCTGAAGGATCATTTTCGATTGAAGTCCCTGTTTTTTCAATTCTTTCCAAATGTTGATCATTGCAATTTTTATCACATCGGCAGCAGACCCCTGTATTGGCGCATTGATGGCATTTCGCTCGGCCATTCCCCGAACCATCGAATTGGCCGAATTGATGTCAGTCAGGTAGCGCTTCCGGCCTTTGATGGTTTCCACAAAACCAACATTACGGGCGTTTTCGATACTTTTATCCATGTAATTTTTAACATCCGGAAAATTTTCGAAATAACCGTCGATCAATTCTTTGGCTTCTGTGCGCGGAATGTTCAGCCTTGCCGATAAGCCGAAAGCTGAAATTCCGTAAATTATTCCAAAGTTGGCTGTTTTGGCTTTCCGGCGCATGTCCGAAGTAACTTCTTCGAGCGGTATTTTGTAGATTTTTGAGGCGGTGATGGCGTGAATATCCTGGTTGTTACTGAATGCTTCAATCATTTGCTTGTCCTGGCTCAAAGCTGCCATGATGCGCAGTTCAATTTGCGAATAGTCGGCAGAAAGGAAAGTATGAAGTGAATCAGACGGAATGAACGCTTTGCGAAGTTCACGGCCATTTTCGTCACGAATCGGAATATTCTGTAAATTCGGGTTGGTAGAACTTAGCCGTCCGGTGGCTGCAATGGCCTGGTTGTATGAAGTATGTAGTTTTCCGGTATTCGGATTAATTAACAAGGGTAGTGCTTCCACGTAAGTTGAGAGCAGTTTTTTCAGTCCTCTGAATTCGAGTATTTTGCCAATAATCGGGTGCTTGTCCGATAGCTTTTCAAGCGTTTCTTCGGCAGTTGAGTACTGTTTTGTTTTGGTCATTTTGGCGTTCGGATCAATTTTCAGCTTTTCGAACAGGATGACTCCCAATTTTTTTGGCGATGAAACATTAAATTCTTCGCCGGCCAAATCAATTATTTCCTTTTCAATGTCAATGAGTTGGGTACGCAAAACTTCCGCATAAATTTTTAATTCGCCGGTGTTCAGGTTTACTCCTGCTCTTTCCATGTCAGCCAGAACGTAAATCAGCGGCATTTCTACTTCATCGAAAAGTTTGCGTGTTCCACTGTCGTTCAGGTCTTTTTCGATGGCAATTTTCAATTGCAAAGTCAGATCTGCATCTTCGCAGGCGTAATCGCGCAATTGTTCCGGTTTTGCATCGCGCATTGTTTTCTGAAATAAACCTTTTCCCCCAATCAGCGTGTCGGTGGTAATTTTTTGATAATTCAGGTATTGTTCGCAAAGGTAATCAAGGTTGTGGCGCAAATCCGGCTGAATGAGGTAATGCGCAATCATGGTATCGAACAGTGGTCCTTTCAGTTCAACGCCGTAATTCAGCAACATCGAAAGATCGTATTTGATATTCTGACCGATTTTGGTAATGTTTTCGTCTCCAAAAACCAATCGGAATTCCTGAACAATTTCGGTTGCTTTCTGCCGGTCGGCGGGTAAAGTCACGCAATAAGCTTCGTGACTTCTGAAAGCAAACGACATGCAAACCAGTTCGGA
>CAMDGL010000060.1 GCA_945897845.1 Chitinophaga pinensis
CCCAACATCGCGTCCTGTATGAGCCATGTCCCATTTTCATCGCTTTCTATGCTTGCCGGTTGATTGCCCAGTTTTGTCACCGCCTGATTGGCTACCAGATGGAATTCCTTTAGCCCTCCGGGAATTTTCACCAGAGCAACAGGTTTAACGGCGCTAAAAAAACATTCTATTTTCTTTCCTCCAAGATCTACCGTTCCCAGCCCTTTGAGCATATCTAGGTGAAAAGACTGTGACCTGGTATTCTCCGGCAAAGTGAGCACTAACCTGCAACCCGGAAGTTTTGTAGGAAAATCATTTGCCCTGGCATATTGCTTATTGAGCAAATCTGACTGGCCTGAATTCGCCATCTTCTGAACCGTATCGTAATTGAATCCCGGCGCGTTAAAGCCCGGATGTTCGCGAAGATCCCACAAGTCACCCCGATCAAGCGACAGCCGGATTTCATTGTCTGCTCCCCACAACAATCCTCCGGTTAAACCATTGCCCAGGGGAATCGCTTCATCCCATTTATCAATGGGTGCCTGAAGGTTTAGCTGGAACGAAGCATCTGATTCTTTTTTTACATTTGCGCGGTTGGTGCAGTTAAATGTTGTCAGGATGACAATGACTGAGGTTATTATCTTTAAATAATTCATAATTGCTTGATTTAGTGTTTCTAAAAGTATCTCATTACATAATTAACCGTACTTTTCCCTCCAAAAAAATGAAATCCGGAAGCGACATAAAGATAGGCAGGTTTACCTTCCATAAATAAAACCTGTGGTCTTTCAAATTTAATGATGTTACCCAAATAATGGTTTACCGCATTCTGCAAGCGCTTTTCGTCCAGATACTTAATTACTGGGTAAAAGCCCTGTTCTTTTTCATCGAAATGAATTCCATCTTCCGATTTCCATAGAATACCGCCGCCTTTTTCTATCAAACCATGGTTGTCGGTTGTCAACAGGCAGAATTGGTTCTGCCAGATAAATGCATATCCATCCTCCACCGCCTGGTTGTTTCTGGTGACAGGGAAAGGCATTTGTATATACGGACCTTCCAGCTTTTCAGCAACTGCAAGTCCCATCTTACCACCCTGCGATTTAAAGTAGAGAAAGAAACCACCATCCGGATGCTGAAGGAAGGCTGGATTGTTTACTCCGTTGGTTGCTTTGTAATTCCAGTATCCAGGATTATCGGGAGGAGAAAGTATTTTACCGTCGGTTCCAACTCTTTTCCAAGGCCCATTCAGACTCTCAGATACGGCCATGCCAATACATTGGTTGGATGGATGTGGTGGCTGTTTCGGATTGTTGTTTCCAATATAAAGCAACACGTATTGATCACCCACTTTGTGGATGGTTGGATTATGAACAGCACACTTATCCCAGGTTTCCTTCCCGGTACCTATAAGTGCCACATCTGAAAAAAGGAAAGGTCCTTCAGGTTTATCGCTTACATAATGGGCGATTTCGCTATCACCTCGCCAACCGGGTTCAACTTTTGATCCTGGCCATCGTTCCACAAACAGATGGATTTTTCCATTAGGTTCAATTATGGGGGATGCCCCCCAGATGCAGTATCCAGGTTCTTCGACTGCTATTCCTACATATTGCCAATGATCGGCCATTGCAGTATGAATATTGGTTGGTTTTTCTGGCGAGATATCTGTTGTTTGGTCTATTGAATTCTGAATTGCGCTATATACCAGCGCTGCAATAAATGAGTACCCGGCTTTATTTGGATGGACTCCGTCTTTTTCGGTAAATAATTCAGGCTTGTGTGCCATTGGTGTATTCAGGTCGATAAAATTGGTATTCTTCTCAATTGCAATGTTCTTTATCGTAGCAATCAATTCCTGAAGCCGTGGCTGCCTTTCCTGCAAATCGGCTATTCGCGAACTATCCAGGCCGGGCGTTTCCAATACCATCGGCGAAGGTGCACAGATATAAATTTGTGGATTTGATGAAAAAGTACGCAAAGTATCAATCAAAGCGCGGTAATCACCGGGGAAATCATCCTTGTAGTCCCAGCATGCCCGTGTACCCCCACAGGTATCGTTTGTCCCCAAACTGATGATTACAATGTCAGGTTTAGATTCCCTTATTTTCGGCAATTGTGTCCAAACATTGGGTTTACCTTTACGAATTAGCGTGCAGCTTCCTACTCCAAAATTTTCTACTAAATAATTTTCACCCAGAAGCCCCTGCAATTGAGCTGGATAGGCGTACTTATCCCTATCCTCCAGACGGGCACCAAAGGTGATGCTATCGCCTATACAAGCGACTTTTATCTTCTCCCTTTTCTTGCCCCCTCCTTCACTGGTAACCGGCATGAGAACAAAGCCCAACAGGAACACCCCCAAAATAAAACTGCGAATATTCAACGTCATAGTCAATCGATTTAGTTGTTTACAAAATAAACGGAAACATCCGAAAGCTGAGGTTCGCCTTTTGATTCAGGTATTCGTAGACGAACTTCCGATATTTCCATCTCATCAAACCGATGGATAAATTTATGACCAATACAGGAGCCTTCAAAGATCGTTTTCCAACCGTTTTTTGTTTTTCCTTCCACAGTAAATTTTCTTACCCGCTCTCCCTTGGCAATGTCTTCCATCAACACAATCTGATTGATTTTTTGCTTTTTAGGAAGTTTTAGGTTGATCTTTTCGCCGACTCCGGAAGTAGAGGTAATTGGATTTGAAAATCTGCGTTCTATTTCCTCTCCAAACTCCTTCAGCCGTTTTACATCCGGTTCAGGCATCAGCCCATCGGAATTCGGGGTGAGCCCCAGTATAAGTGAACTGTTGTGCCCCACTGAGTTGTAATACATTTTCACCAGATTTTCAAGTGGAAAAACATGCGCTTCGTCGCCCGGTTCCCAAAACCATTCGTGGCGGCCATTAAATCCCCGAAGAGGTGCATCACTCATGGCTGGCATATAATACTTTCCATCCGGGTCGCCTTCTTTTAATAACTGAAAATTGTTTTTAAAAATTACGTCCTGGTTGGCAGAATGCGAAAAAGGAAAAGGAAAGGTTCCCCAACTGGGATAGGGAACAGTACCACTTTCGCTGCCTCCCCAACGGATATCGGCACGTTGCGTGTTGTGGTAAAAAATGCAGTTGGATTGGTGCTTTTCAAAGACGCTCAATACATCAGGACCACCTTTCTCGGGACCATGGGCACCACCATCAAACCAAACAATGGCCAAATCGCCGTATCGAGACATCAACTCTTCTACCATTCCTTCGCAAATCCTATTGTAATGTTTTTGTCGGGTTTCAGCAAATTGGCCTTCACCATTCACTTTAAAATCGTGGATGCCGTAAAAAGAATTCCAGCGAATACCAATATAGATTCCGGGTTTCACGCCATATTTGCGACAGGATTCCACAAAATCTTTCACAATATCCCCCTTTCCGTCCCGCCATTTTACAGCTTTCAGACTATACGGATTTACATCACTTTGATACAGTGCAAAACCGGTCTCATGGGTAGCAGTTAAGATAGCAATTTTACATCCTGCCTCTTTTGCTGCTTTTATCCACTGATCGGTATTTAATTTTGTCGGGTTAAAAACATTGTAATCAGCCATGGGCGTAACCCGGTTTTGTTGCTGGTTGTACTTTTTACCATCAAAGACATGCAGGTCGTAATGAAAAACGGCCACCAGCTCGGCGTTTTGCCAATTTAACTGAGCCTGGGTGGGAATGGGCATTTCCCCCTCATTCTGGGATTTGGCATCTCCCAAAAGACACAAAATCAGTAAAAAAGTTAACAGTAGTTTTTCCCTCATTTCTTTATCATTTTAAGTAATTGAAGCAATACCATGTCGTATTTTCAGGTGGTAAGAAATTGAAAAATACGACCACAAAGATGGCCCATTGCTTAATTATGGATGGGCAATACTTGTAATTAATTTTTATTTCGAAATTAATTCAAACCGTACCAGGTAACATTCATGTTTGTTTGGAATCATTGAGATACCCCATTTTAATCCTTCTCCAAAAACAACGGGATAGGTTAAATCAGGACGAAAAGCTCCCGGGGCAACTGCACGTTCTTTTACTTTAGCATCCAGTTTGTCTGACATAAAATCAATTCCGTCGGGCGCATATTCAAATGTTTCTGAAAGAGAAGCAAAGGCTCCAACTCCTGTGCCCTGCGGCCAAATTAATACTTCATGGCTTCTATCAAGGATTTCTTTTCCTAATTTCGTATAAGGACCTTCGGGATTTTTTGAATAAGCAACGCCCATGCAGGTGTGCGCTGGTCCCCCGTGCCCGCTTGCCATTGAACGTCCCTTGTAATACATCCAGTACAATCCATTTCGAACCAGTAAAGAGGCATCATCCACCCTGTAACTGTCAAATTTTTCAGGCTCCACACTCACCTTTAGGATTGGTTCCCTGTTGATTCTTTCAAAAGGTCCGGTGGGTGAATCGGATACGGCTACGCCAATGGCTGTAATATCCGTTGTATTGTTGTTTTCAAATTCACCACCGGCATTTCCCGGTGTTGGTTTTACCCCCGTGTAATAGATGTAGTATTTACCCCTGGCGTATAAAATATTCGGGGTAAAAACAGCCTGTGAATCCCATTCACCTTTTTCGCCTACACTCAACATTTCACCAACTTCGGTCCAGGAAAATCCCTGATCTTCAGATTTGGCACACCAAACACTTGCTCCCCAATAGCCAGCTCCCCAATATTTTGGTTCAGCATCAGGTACTTTGGTATAATACACATAATATGTTTGGCCTACTTTCATGACGTCACTTGGATCGCGGCGTGTTACACCCTTTTCAAAACCGATTCCCGTTACTTCATTAAATTTAAATCCTGTATTTGAAAACTTCTCCTTTATTGAATTCAAGTCCTGACCTTGTAAAGAAAGGGAAAAATAGAGGACAAGACCTATGATGAAAAAGTTTACATTTTTTTTCATTTATATTAATTTTCAATATTATACACGGCTAATTTTTCAATTTGGGGTTCGGCTTTCGATTCATAAATTTTCAGACGTATTTCGGATAAAGCCAACGGATCAAACCGATGAATAAATTTGTGCCCAACACAAGAACCTTCGAAAATGGTTTGCCACCCTTTTTTAGTCTTTCCTTCCAAAATAAACTTTCGTATACGCTCCCCGTTGGCAATATTTTCCATCAAAACAATCTGATTCACCTTTTGCATTTGAGGTAGTTTCAGCACAAACTTTTCTCCGTTTCCTGAAGTGGTGGCAATGGGATTTGAAAACCTCCGCTTTATTTCGTCACCAAATTCTTTCAGACGTTTCACATCTGGATCTGGCATTAAGCCTTCTGCATTGGGATTTACCCCCAAAATCAAAGTGGTATTGTGCCCAACAGAACTATAATACTTTTCAACCAAATTTTCTAATGGAAAAACGAGTCTCTCCTGATTGGGTTCCCAAAACCAGTCGTGACCGCCATTGCCACGAAGTGGTGCATCACTCATGGCAGGCATGTAATAGACTCCGTTTGGATCTCCGGTTTTTAAAAGTTGAAAGTTATTGGCTAAAATTTCCTTTTTTGCACTTTCACCCGCCCCGGTTGACGGATATGGAAATGTTCCCCAGCAGGGATAAGGAACTGTTCCCGTTTCACTTCCTCCCCAGCGCATATCGGCCCGTTGCAGGTTGTGATAGAATAAACAGTTGGGTTGATATTTTTCGAACACCGACAATACGTCAGGTCCCCCTTGTTCAGGGCCGTGTGCACCCCCATCGAACCACACCATTGTCCAATCACCGTAATTGGTGAATATTTCTTTCACAATCTTTTCAATCATGACATTGTAGTGCTTTTGTCTGTTTTCAGCAAACTGGTTATTGCCATGCACTTTAAAATCATGAATGCCATAAAAAGCATTCCAGCGTGTACCAATATATACACCCGGAAGAATACCGTATTTATCACACGAGGTTTTAAAGTCGCGCAAAATGTCTCCTTTCCCATCTTGCCATTTCAAGGCTATCATGCAATAGGGAGTGGCATCGCTCTGGTGAAAAAAGAATCCGGTTTCGTGGCTTACCGTAAAGATGGCAATTTTAAATCCTGCATCTTTCAGCGATTTAATCCACTGATCCATGTCGTACTTTTGTGGATTAAAGGTGTTGTAATCCTTTACAGGAGTGATTCGCACTTTTGATTGCACGTAGAATTCACCATCGAAAACGTGCATATCCCAACAGACCAATGCGGCAAGTTCGGCATTTTGCCAGATCAATTGCGCAGGCCTGGGAAGAGGGACCTCCATGTTATCCTGCGAGAAAACACCACTGAAAATTGCACAAACCAATAATAGGGTTGAAAGAATTTTATTCATTATAATTTGAAAAAATTGATAAACGAATAACCACTTTTCAATGGTTTTAAATCGAAAAGGATAAATTCACTCTCCGGAGGGATTCCCCGGAGAGTGAATAAAAAAGATTCAGACTAGTTTGTAATTTTAATGGTCCAATCGTGAGTAGTGCCATCTGCAGAGACCAACTTGTAAACAAATTGCTTGGCTGAAAAATCATTTAAAATCCCGGCAATAGGAGCGTTATTGACAGGTTCTACTTTGACTGCCTTATGAAAAAACTCAATCCCTACTTTTGTAAGATCTACAGTTAAAGGCACTTTCACCGTTGCTGTATAATTTACCAGGTCAATTGTTGCATTTCCCACCGATACATAAATTCTTCTACTTGCCGGAGTAACTACACCGCTTGTATAATATTCCTGCAATTGCTGATCTTGCGTCTGAATATTAAATATCTGAACATTATCGATCAATGCATGGTCACCCCATTGTTCTAAATCCATCTCTATCCTTGGCTCGCAGGAGGGAAACAGGCTTCCCAATAAGACGACTATAAAAATATTAATAAATATATTTTTCATAACTTCTATTTTTATTTTTTAAACATTAAAACCATCCGGGATTTTGAGTTAGCGTAACCCCACCTTTTTCCAGGTACAAGTCAATTTCAGCCTTTGGGATCGGTGAGAGATAAACTCTCCCCGGTTCGACAAAATAACCTTCTCCGGTACTCTTGAAATCAGGAGTTTTGAAAAACGGATTAATATATCCCTCAGAATCAATGTCAAAATTTACTCCAAGGGTTAATTTGGATTTGGCAGCATTACTTGCGGTAAAACCATCTGCTACGAGCAGGGTAACATTGTTGAAATAATCAAAAAATTCCTGATGGTGTGCTCCCTGAGGTTTATATCCGTTAATCACATCCTCGTATACTGCCCATCGTTTAAGATCATTTACCCGATGTCCTTCAAAAGCCAGTTCAACCAATCGCTCACGACGGATTTCATTCACAATTTTAGGCTCAGTAGGATCAAAACTCCGGTTTCTAGCATAGGTCACAGACCAACTGTTGACGGTGGAAAGTTGCATAGGAGCCATCTTTACCCGACTGCGGATCAGATTAACGGTTTTGTCCAGATCTGCCTGATTGATAGTTCCGAGTATGGCCTTTGCCTCTGCCAATGACAACAGTGCTTCTTCGTAGCGCATCAGTACATCATCGGTTGATCCGTTTCTCCATTCATTGGCATCCAGGATGGCCCCTTTCCAGAGTCTCAAACCCGCGGCAGCATAGTTATCTGAAAAAGTGTTGGTGAGGAAGGGATACCGGGAAGGTAATGCCTGCTTGTCCAAGCCAATCAATTTATTTTGGGATCCGCGTTCTGGTGTCCATATGGTCTGTTTGAAACGGGGATCCAGGTTGGCAGCCAGATTGGTCAGATTTTTCTGATCCAAAGGCAGCGCTGAAATAGACTGAGGATTTCCCTGCTTATCAAGATATGCTTCGAGCATTCGTCTGGTCGCGGTATAGTTTGCGTCCACTACGTTGTCAAAGAAATTATGACCGACAATCTGGGTTGCATCGTACACCCGATATAGGAAAACCCCTGAAGTTTTGGAGGCATCCTGTTGAGAGGACAATTGATTATAGGATTCATTGTAGGGACCTCCGGTGGTAAACAAAGCGTTTCCCTGTTTAGCGATCAGGGCCAAAACAGTTGGCTCCACCAAATTAAGAAAATCATCTCCATTTTTACCCGACACTTTGAAGGCAGTATTTTTAATGCCATGATACCGCTCCCAGGTTCCTTCGAATAAAGCCACCCGTGCTTTCATAACCATGGCGGCCTCCTTGTTAACCCGCCCTACACCGGCAAATTGAGAATTTTTCCATCCCAGGTTATGAATGGCTGAATCAAGATCCTGGATAATAAACTTTGCCACATCGTAACGTGAATCCCTTGCTTTGTAAAGATCCGGGCTGTCTGTATTCAAAACGTCCTTAATAATAGGCACATCACCAAATGTGACAAGCATATTATAATAAACCCAGGCCCTGAAAAAATATCCCTCTCCAATGTATTGTTTTGCATCTGTAGTGCGGGGAATGACCCGTTGATAGTTATTCATAAAATAATTGGTCCTCCGAATCCAGGAAAAATTGCCGTTCCATGTACCATTGGTCAGAGGAGCCTGTCCTGTGCTTCCTTTCTGAAGCAGGGCTCCACTGGGGCCAGTGGCGATCAAAATGTCTGAGTTAGCATCCCGGCTAATATTTGTCGGGCCATCGAACTGAGATTGAAAATGATAGCGCGGAAAGAGAGGATAAAGCCCGTTGACATAAACCTTTAAATCGTTGGGTGATGAAAAAAATGTAGCATCACTCATATTATCAAGAGGATACCTCTCTAGAAAATCTTTTTGGCAACCACTGAGAGAGAAAACCAGCATGAGCAGGAAAATCTCTGAATATTTTATTATTGATTTCATTCTTTTTAAATTAAAGTGTTAAATACCTATGTTAATACCAAATGAAAACTGACGCTGCGGTGGATATCCCGATCCTCCATAATTCTGAAGAATCTCAGGGTCGTATTTTACGAAGGATTTATAATAAATGTATCCCAGATTTTCAATACTGGTATAGAGGTAAACCCGATCAAGCTTAACCTTGGACGTGACCGTTGAAGGAAGTTGGTACCCGAATCGCAGGTTCTTGACTTTTAGATGAGAAAGGTTTATAAGATACTGTTCATTGGCAGCATACGTTTTAAAAGAATACCTTGGATAAAATGCATTGGGTGTTTCATAGGTCCAGGTTCCCAGGTCTCGTTGGGCCGTAAACCATTTGGAATTAAATTGATCACCTGCCACAGGCATCACATAAAAATTGCCAGAATAGATCTTCCAATAGGGGACGCCGGTCAACTGAATGGAAAGATCAAACCCATTCCAATCGGCCTGAAGGTTTAATCCGTACCTGTAACGCGGATAGGTATAACCTACTTTTTTGCGGTCACCCTCTGAATACCAGAAACCTCCGTCACCAGTTGTAACTCTTCCGTCACCATTGATATCTCTCAGCATCAGGTCACCAGGGACATTCCAGCCAGCTGATTGAACCACATTTTTTGCAATATCATCCGCACTCTGCGCCAGACCATTGGATTCATACACATAGAGTTCTCCAAAAATCTCACCGGGGGTCCATATTCCTGATCTTGCTCCGGAAATATTCTCTTTATAATCCACCACGTATCCGATATAATCTGAAATGTTAAAATTGGCCGAATAGCTCAATTGTTTTCCCAGAAGTCTGAATCCTTTGTCCTTCCAGTTGGCGGTAAATTCCCAACCCCTGGTTTCGCTTACAGCGTTATTCTCATTTGGAGGGGATGTACCGAGTGTTACCGGCAATACTTCAGCAGGTCCAGCCTGATCAAAGGTTGTTCTCTGATACCAATCCCAGGTCAAATCCAGTTTATTCTTCAGTGCAATCACATCGATCCCAACGCCGATTGTCTTGGGTTTGGCCCAAGTCAAATTTGAGCTCACTAAACCCGGCATCGAAACCATGTTGGGTTTGGCACCTTCCAGCAAAACATCTTTGGTTCCCACAGCAGTTCCCATGGTAGGCAGATAAAGGTAATTTCCACTGCCGTTATCCCCTGAACTGGTGTAGGACCCCCTTATTTTTAAACTTGAAACAGGCTCAAAGTTCCAAAAACTCTCCTTTGCAATATTCCATCCAGCAGAAAAAGAGGGAAAAAACGCCCACCGGATGTCAGCCGGAAATTTTGAATGCGCATCATAACGGCCATTAAATTCGAACAAGTATTTTTCGTTAAAGTTATATGAAAATCTTCCAAATACACCCTGCGTAGCCCAATGGCTTAAGGCGTCATCTAAGACAGGCTGTGCATTGTAGGCCGTATGAAGTGTCGGAATGGCATTGGTATAAAGATCTTTGCGGCTTCCAATCAATGAAATGGTCTTAAAATACTCTTCCTGATATCCTGCAAGTACATTGAAAAAATGCTTTTGGATCTGTTTTTGGTAGGATGCAACCAAATCAGCTGTATGGTAATTGGAGGTCAACATGACCCTTCTTATTTCACTCTGGGTAACTGATCTTCCCGAATTTCTTGTTGTTCCATCAGCATTGATGCTAATAACGGGGAAACTGGTGTTGGCGGAATGGTTTCCGGTATTGGTCCATGAATAATTTCCTTTGATACTCAAACCCTTGACTGGTTTAAAATCAAATCCACCGGTGGCAGAAATTTCATTCCGGTCACTAATTACATTGCCGCCATCTCCACGCATACTCGGCCCGCTACTCAACCAATAAGGACTTCCGTTTGGACTAAGGTCAGACCAGTTGGGGAAAGATCCGGCAGCATTATTCATAATGTCAGTGTAATTACGCCCTCCTCCCCTGTAGTTCACGCCAACTTCATTGGTTTTTACATAGTTCATGTTTAAGTTTAGACTCAGCCAATCCGTAACATCGGTATTAACCTTCAGCAAAGTGGTATATCGTTCTCTTTTATCGTTGCTTCCAACAATCAACCCCGATGCGTCATTGTAACCGATTCCCATATAATAGGTCGTATTGTTGCTGCCACCTGAGAAATTCACATTGTGTTGCTGACTTGGAGTCTGATCTTTAAACATAGTATCGAACCAGTCATTGTTGGCGTAGGAATCATAATGGGCACCCCATTGTCCATTTGGAAGTGGATCGTTCCATACATCAAGTTTTCCGGCAGCAAAGTCCTTCATTTTCTGAATCGTCTCATCTTTGTAAAGGGTAGGCTGCAAATTGTTCCTGTATTTTTCGTTTATCTTTTCGGCGAATTCCCATGAATTAGCCCAGTGTGGCATTCCAACCGGAGTTCCGACCTGATAACTTCCGCTATAATTGACCCGTATCTTTTCCCCTTTTTTTCCTGATTTAGTTGTAATCAGGAGCACGCCATAGGGTGCGCGTGAGCCGTAAATGGCAGAAGCAGCTGCATCTTTCAATACAGTAACACTTTCAACATCATTCGGATTAACGTCAGATATGCTGCGTTCAACACCATCAACAAGTACGAGTGGGCTTCCCTGGGAGTTAAACCCGGTAAAACCACGAATATTGAGTGACGGACTACTTTCAGGTGCGCCACTCACATCATCAACATTAAAACCTGCAACAAATCCCTGCAACCCTTCCGATACGGTTTTTACCGGACGGTTCTGAAGTACTTCTGCATTGATTTGGGTTACAGCAGCCGTAAGATGCGATTTTTTTTGTACACCATATCCAACCGCCACCACTTCTTCAATCCCAATGGCATCTTCTTCCATCGTAACATTAACGGTTGTCTTTCCATTAACCATTATTTCCTGCCCCTTCATCCCCACGAACGAAAACTGCAAGGAGCCATTTTCCGGAACATTGGAAAGTGAATAGTTCCCATTGCTATCGGTAATTGTACCGGTAGTGGTCCCTTTTACCACCACAGAAACACCGGGCAGGTCTCCTCCGCTTGAGTCAGTAACCTTACCTGAAACAGTTTTTTGCTGCTGCATGCTTGTTCCGATTTGATTTGGGTTGGCCCCGTTCCGCTCAATGAGTATAAGTTTGTTAGCCAGTTCTTTGAATGAATACGGCAGGCCTACGAAGGCAGCTTCCAGTATCTTTCCAACTGTCTTTTCTTCGGCATCAACCGAAATACGCTGGGTTACATCCACTTCGTCGTTGTTGTAGAAAAATCGGTAATTACTGCTTTTTTCAATTTGAAGAAACAGCTCCTGCAAAGTCGAATTTTTCAACTTTACACTCATGGTGGTGGTTTGCGAGTAAACCGACGCACTCAATTGCAAGGTCAAAACCAGAATGAAAAATGAGGTTAGTTTCATAATTCGTAAACATTTTTTTAGACTTCCATCCTTAAATAAAGATAGATCAATTCGTTTTAATTTCATAGATTTGAGCGTTTTAAAAAAGTTAAACTTCGGTTTAATTATTACTCAAGGGAGGTGTTCGTAGCACTTCCCTTTTTCATTTCAATAGGAAATCATACACATTGCATTTTAGTTATTTTGAGTTTTAATAATGATTTTATTGTCCTGCACCCGACAGATGACAAACCTGGAATTGTCGAAGTAGGAAATTGCTTCCAAAATACTTTCACGTTGCAGAATCCCGGTAAACCGCCTGTATTTTACCTGTTCATCGGCAAAAACAATGTCAACGTCAAACCAGCGTTCCAGCTTTGGTACTAACTCGGCCAGCGATTCGTTGCGAAAAACAAAACGACCATCTTTCCACTCAGTATCCGGAGCCGTATCAGTGAGTTCCTGAACGATCATTTTCTTGTTTCCCTTGTCAAACACCAGTTTCTGATCGGGTTTCAGGTTGGTTTGCTGATCTTTGCCCGAAATTTTCACACTGCCTTCGACCAGGGTGGTTGAAACTGTATTTTCTTCCGCGTAGGCTTTCACATTAAATTCGGTACCCAACACTTCAATCTCAATATCCGTGGTTTTTACCCGGAAAGGATTGCTTTTATCCCTCGAAACCGAAAAGAATGCTTCCCCTTCAAGAGAAACATTTCTTCCATTTTTAAAGTCGGAACTGAAGGTTAATTTACTGCCTGAATTCAACCATACCCGGGAGTTATCGGGTAAAACAATGCTTGATTTATCGCCATAAGCGCAGGCGATCGTCGTCATCGAATAGTCTGCCGGGGTATTTCGGGTTCCGATGTAATAGCTGAACGGGAGTGCCAAAATAAAAATGGCAATGGCTGCATACTTTAGATAGGACATGAAATTGATCCTTAGTTTCTGCTGATGTTTCGATTTGCTGATGTGTTCCCGGAACTTCAGGATGGCTTCTTCCAAATGATAATTGTCTGCATTACTTTGAATTCCTGAACTCAGCCATATTTCCTTCAGATCGGCAAACAGCTTTTTGTTATCATCCGAATGGCTTAGCCAGTCAGCAATTATCTTCTTTTCGTTCACATCAGCTTCTCCCGAAAGCAGACGAATAATCAGAATATTTATATCGGTTGGATTTTCCATTTTTATGAGTTTTCAAAGTATAGATGCACGAAATGTAAAAACCCTGTATTGAAAATGAAAAAAATGGGAAAAAATTAGGTTCTATAACGAATAGTGCGGATAAAGTATTCAGTTGTCTATTTTAAATTGAAGAAATCCACAATTTCTTACATAGCTAAAAAAATCCGCTAGCCATCAGATTTTTAGATATCAGAAAGCGGCAGAGCCGCAAAATATTTGTAGTAAAAAAGTAGATAAAAGCTTGTAAGGTGCAGCGCACCGCAATACTTTAAATAATATGTGCCATTATTACGGTGCTCCGCACCTTCTGTGTGTAATGCATCATATATACTACAAATATCAACGGTGCTCTGCACCTGAAAATACTTCCTTCATTTTACCCATACAAAACCTTAAAGAGCAAAAAAATTATTTCAGCAACAAAAACAAAAGAAAGGATGGAAGGTAGTCTTTTAAATTTTGCCGTAACCGGAGGGTGGCTTTTGAGAGGTGCATTTCAATTGTTTTTACTGAGAGGCCCATAATTTC
>CAMDGL010000061.1 GCA_945897845.1 Chitinophaga pinensis
TTTGGAGGTAGCCGAAATTCAGGCAATGAACAGACAGGTTATGTACATGAAAGATTGGGCTACACGATTAGACGGATTTTTATCATTGACAGGCAAAAATATATTGAGCCATGTAGGAAGTATTAGCCATGAAGTTGCCATTGAAAAAGCACATTCTGAATATAATAAGTATAAGGAACGCATCAAAAATGAATTAACGAATGTGGAAAAAGACTTTATAAAACAAATAGATACAACTGCAAAACAGTTAAAAAGCAAGAAATAGCACACTGAATGTAATATGATAATAATTTTATGAAGACGAAAGAAGAAATTGTACTAAACTGGCTCCCCAGATATACAGGAAGGCCTATTGAAGAATTTGACGACTTGATTTTGCTGACCAATTTTCATTTGTACGTGGATATGTTCGCAAAAAAATTCGGTGTGCCGGTTGTCGGGGAAAATAAAAATATGCCCAACGCAAGCGCTGAGGGAATCACCATCATCAATTTTGGAATGGGCAGCCCGAATGCCGCTACCATGATGGATCTTTTGAGCGCGATTCATCCGAAAGCTGTTTTGTTTTTGGGAAAATGCGGCGGCCTGAAACCCAAAAATCAGTTGGGAGATTTCATCCTTCCGATTGCAGCCATCCGCAGCGAAGGTACCTCAAACGATTATTTACCTCCTGAAATACCTGCACTTCCGGCATTTAACCTTCAACGGGCAGTTTCGACCGCCATACGAAACCGGAAGCACGACTATTACACCGGCGTTGTTTATACCACCAACAAACGCGTTTGGGAATACGACGAACGCTTTAAAAAATACCTCGAAAAATCGAGGGCAATGGCCATCGACATGGAAACTGCCACCATCTTTACGGTTGGTTTTTACAATCAGATTCCTTCCGGAGCCTTGTTGCTGGTGTCAGACCAGCCAATGATTTCGACAGGTGTAAAGACCGATGCGAGCGATCAGATTGTGACCAACAATTTCGTAAACGAACATTTGGAAACCGGGATCGATGCATTGCTTGAAATCAAAAACAACGGAGAATCGGTAAAACACCTGAAATTTTAATACTCAATTGAACGAATGACTTTCGAGGAAATAATCAGCAATCTTAAAAAGAAGATTTATCATCCCATTTATTTTTTAATGGGTGAAGAAACCTATTTCATTGATAAAATCAGCGATTACATTTCGGACAATGTGCTGACTGATGCCGAAAAAGGCTTCAACCAGACCATTCTTTACGGAAAGGATACCGAGCCGCACAACATTATTGCCAATGCCCGGCGGTTCCCGATGATGTCGAACCATCAGGTAATTGTTGTTCGCGAAGCACAAAATATCAAGAAAATAGAGGATCTTGAGTCGTATGCGAAAAATCCGCTGAACTCCACCATTCTGGTTATCAATTATAAATACAAAACCATTGATAAACGGAAAACCTTTGCAAAACTGATCGATCAAAAAGGGGTTTTGTATGAGGCAAAAAAAATATACGACAATCAACTTCCGGCATGGATCATTTCGTATTTGAAAAATCAGAATTACACCATTGCACCGCAGGCAGCGGCAATGCTTTCGGAATATCTGGGAGCCGACCTCAGCAAAGTTGCCAATGAGCTGGATAAGCTGATTATTTCGTTGCCTGCCGGAACACAGATTACTCCGGATCACATCGAGAAAAACATCGGAATCAGCAAGGAATTCAATGTTTATGAACTTCAGAATGCATTGGGCGAGCGGAATTTGCTGAAAGCGAACCGAATTGTCAATTACTTCGGAGCCAATCCTTCGTCGAACCCGATTCCCGTGATTATTTCAGGGCTCTTTTCCTATTTCTCGAAAATACTGAATTATCATTTTCTGGAAGACAAATCGCAGAACAACGTGGCATCAGTGCTTCAGGTTCATCCATTTTTTGTGAAAACATACGTTGCGGCTGCCAAAAATTACAACATCAAAAAACTCGTCGAGATTATCAGTATTTTGCGCGAATACGATATGAAATCAAAAGGTTGGGGCAATGTTTCCGCCTCTCCAGCCGATTTGCAGCGCGAGATGATTTACCGGATATTACATTAATACATTCATTTCATGACTATTATTCTGATTATTATTACTGTTGCGGTTTCGTACGCGGCGTTTAAATCTCCAAAACTGATGGATCAGCTGCAGTTCAACGCCAGTAAAGTCTATCACAGAAAAGAATATCACCGGCTGATTACCCACGCATTTGTACATGCCAACTGGGAACACCTGTTTGTGAACATGATTGTTTTATTTTCGTTTGGTCGGGCAATCGAGTTCTATTTCGAATCGAATTTCGGACGGTTGCACACCCTGTATTTTATCCTTCTATATGTTGGAGGAATCCTGTTTTCAAATCTTTATGCACTTTACAAATACCGCAACGATTACTATTACAATGCGGTAGGAGCATCCGGAGCCGTTGCTGCGGTGCTTTTTGCTTCCATATTTTTCGATCCGTGGAACATGATTTATTTCTTCGGAATTTTACCGATCCCCGGAATTGTTTTTGCCGTTTTGTACCTGATTTATTCCTACCAGATGAGTAAAAAACAGACCGACAATGTTGCCCACGATGCCCATTTTCTTGGTGCATTTTACGGTTTTGTTTTTCCTGTTTTGCTCAATCCCAGACTGTTCGAAGTTTTTATCGATAAACTCTTCAGGATAATGTAAAAATGGACAAAGCTATTTTTCTTGATCGTGACGGTGTTTTGATTGACAACCGACGGCATTATTACATTTGGAAATCCGATCAGATGAAATTTGTTGACGGAGTATACAAAAACCTTCAACTGTTGCAGGAAAATGGATTCCAGTTGTTTATTGTCAGCAATCAGGGCGGTATTTCGCGTGGATTGTATTCAAAAGAAGATATCCTGAAATTGCACGATGAATTGATTCAAACATTCAGGAAAAACAATATTACCATTACTGATATTCTTTTTTGCCCGCATCACAGTGATAATGAGAAATGTTTGTGCCGGAAACCGGAACCGCTGATGATTGAAAAGCTTATCGCAAAATACGGGATCGATCCATCGGAATCGGTAATGATCGGCGACAGCGATCCGGACATGCAGGCCGCTGCCAGAGCTGGAATCCGGGGAGTCAAAATCACGGCAAACCAAAATATGTTACCATTTATTTCAAGGCTGATTCAATGAACGAGGGAAATTACATATTGGTAAACGGATCGTTTGTGCCGATGGCCGAATACCGGATTTCATTGAAGGAATCGGACGGATTTTTGTTTTCTGAAAGAATTCGCGCGGTTCGGTCTGCTTTTCCATTTTTCAGGGAAACGCTTGAAATGATCAAACAGAAGCTGATGATTTTCAATCAGTCGTTTCCTGAATTGACAGAAAACGACGGCGCAGAATTGAAACGGCAGATGGAACGCACACTCACCAAAAACAAACATTTTTTAGGTGCTGTACTTTCTCTTAGATTCTGGATTTCAGACCGGAAAATTCAGTATTCCATCCAAAGCGCCAAACACGAAAATGTTGGCTATGGACTGAATGACAAAGGCTTGTATGTAGCTGTTTCTGATACTATCAGAAAATCGGTGTCGTCACTTTCCAATACTTCGCTGGGATCAGAAATTAACTGGCGAATTGCGGGAAACTATCCAAAAGATGTTGCTTCCGATGAGTTTCTGCTTTTGAATACTGACGGTCAAATCATTGAAGCCGTTGGGTCAAATGTTTATCTGATAAAAGGTAGCACTGTAAAAGGGGCATCCATTTATAACGGAGCTTATGCAGATATTTCCAAACCACTGATAATTAATTTATTTAATCAACTAAAGCTGAGTTACAATGAAACTGAAGGAATAGCAGAAGAGGATTTGAAAGAAGCGGATGAAATTTTTCTGGTGAATGCGATTGATGGAATTCGTTGGGTGGTTGGTTTTGAAGGTAAACGCTATTTCAACAATACGATCCGAAAAATCAATGATTTGTTTGTCAGAAATTTGGTTAATTAAGCGAGGGGTTTTCAGGGAAATTTTCCCACATTGAATATTTTCCGCCAAGCGACCGTACCGATTCAACCCACATTTCATTTTCATCGATTGTCATCAGGTCGGCTTGTGCAAGTTCTGTTACCAGCCACGAATTTTCTTTGATTTCTTCTTCAAGCTGGCCGGGATCCCATCCTGAATATCCAAGAAAGAAACGAACCTGATTTGGATGAACCAAACCCAATTTAATCTGACGTTTTAAGGCTTCAAAGTCACCTCCCCAATAAAGGTCTTCTTTTATGTGGAGACTTCCCGGTATTGCATCGCCAAGAGTATGAATGAAATAAATTGAATCAGTTCCAACAGGCCCGCCAATATGAATTTCTGAATCGAAGTCTGGGAAATCAACGAACAAATCTTCAACCGGATAATCAACCTTTTTATTCAGTATAAAACCAACAGCACCTTTTTCGCTGTAGGAAGCCAGAATAATGATCGACCGGTTAAAATAGCTTCCGGCCAAAAAAGGTTCTGCAATCAGTATGTGTCCAATTTGTGGAGCGACATGATTTGTTTCGATTCGGAATATGTTCATATCTAATCTCATAGGTCGAACTTATTAAGGCCAAAATATAGTAAATCTCTAACTTTTTTCAAATAAATATTTTAATTATTTGAAAAAAATGCGCAAAAAACTTACAGTGAGGTTTTTGACTAACTTTTCGTTGTAAATTCAATTGCAAAAACAGGCTACTTTTGGGGTAAGAAAAAGAATAAAAAAAGATAAAGATGTCTTAAAATTTAATTTTCTTCAACAATAACGAAAATATCTTCATCCGCTTTTTTCATTAAAAACTGTTCGCGGGCAAATTTTTCAAGGTTCTCATCGTTGGTTTGCAGCTCATACAATTTTCGTTTGTCGGCTTCAATTTTTAGTTTGTAAAAATCAACCTGTGCTTCAAGTTGGGCGAGTTCGCTCAGGTTTTGACGGTGTTTTATTAAATTGTTTTCATCAAAATATACGATCCAAACTACAAATACTACAAAGGCTATCAAATACTTGTTAGCAATATTCTTCAGGATTATTATTGACAATTCTTTGGCTTTCATTTCGATGGATTTGAAACAAAAATAGGCTTTTCTAAGCGAAAAAAAAAAGGAGATGAAAAATATTCACCTCCTTGATTTTTTTTAGCTGTTATTCCTGATCCGGCAAAAAGCTCGGATACATATAGTTTTTCTGCAACACGAAGTTTTCTTTAATTGTGCGGATTGAAGTCCAGCGAAGGAAATTAAACACCGAACCTGCTTTGTCGTTTGTACCTGAACCACGTCCTCCTCCGAAAGGTTGCTGACCAACCACTGCACCGGTAGGCTTATCGTTGATGTAAAAGTTACCTGCTGCATTTTCAAGCCGTTTGGTCAGATGTTCAATGCTGTATCTGTCCTGAGAAAAAATGGCACCGGTTAAAGCATAGATAGAAGTGCGGTCCAGAATGTCAATTGTTTTTTCCATTTCCTCGTCCTCGTAAACAAAAATGGTAAGTACCGGTCCAAAAAGTTCTTCCACCATGGTGGTATAATCCGCTTTTTTTGCCAGAATAACAGTCGGTTCAATATAATATCCAATTGATTTGTCACATTTTCCGCCAAATAAAACTTCTGCATCGGCATCATTGCGGGCAGCTTCAATAAAACCTTCCAGTTTATCAAACGAAGATTCGTCAATCACTGCATTTACAAAATTGGTAAAATCTTCAGGAGGCCCCATTTTAACAGTAGCCAATTCATTGCCCAAGCGGGTGCATACATCATCCCAAATGCTGCGGGGAATATATGCTCTTGAAGCAGCGGAACATTTCTGCCCCTGATATTCGAAAGCACCACGAACCATCGAAATTGCCACGGCTTGCGGATCGGCAGTCGGATCGGCAAAAATGAAATCTTTTCCACCGGTTTCGCCCACAATGCGCGGATAGGTTTTGTACTTGTATATATTTTCACCGATTGTTTTCCAGATACTTTGGAAAACGCCGGTTGAACCTGTAAAATGTATTCCGCCAAAATCGGGAGATTGAAGCACCACATCGGCAGCAGCAGGTCCTCCAACATAAACCAGATTAATTACGCCATCGGGCAAACCGGCTTCCTGAAAAACTTCCATGATCACGGCGGCAGAATAAACTGCTGTTTTTGAAGGTTTCCATACCACCACATTTCCCATCATTGCCGGAGCTGCCGGCAGATTTCCTGCAATGGAGGTGAAATTAAAGGGAGTCAATGCAAAAACAAATCCTTCGAGTGACCTGAATTCATTGTAATTCCAAATTCCCGGTGCAGATTCGGGCTGCATTTTATAAATATCGGTCATGCATTTCACGCCAAATCTGAAGAAATCAGCCATTTCGCATGCTGCATCAATTTCAGCCTGATAAGCATTTTTTGATTGCCCAAGCATGGTGGCTGCATTAATTTTTGCCCGGTACGGACCTGCCAGCAGGTCCGCAGCTTTCAGGAAAATAGCGGCACGATGATGCCATGCCATTGAATTCCATTTTTCACGGGCCATCATTGCAGCATCGATTGCCATTTGAACGTGTGATGCATCGCCCTGATAATAATATCCGAGCGTATGTTTAATCTCGTGAGGCGGAGAAATCCTGATACGGCGATCGGTAGTAACTTCTTTGCCTCCAATGATCATTGGTAATTCAAGTTCTTTTGATCTTAAATCGTTCAGCATTTTCTTTAATTCAACTCTCTCCGGCGATCCCGGAGCATAACTTTTTATGGGTTCGTTTTTTGCAACCGGAATATTGAAAAATCCTTTCGACATAGCTTTATTTATTATTTTGAATACTTGAAATTCGATTTTCCAAAATTATGGGTTTGGTCTATTTTAATTCCTAATAAAAATCACCTTTCAAAAATCAGGAAAATGAGCTCAAACGTGTTTGGAAATTAAATATTACTATATTTATTGCCTCAAAAAATCTGAATGGTGATCGCTTTTTCATGCTAAAATTTATATTCAACTCCATTGCCGGCCATTTTCATGTTGAGACCAAAAACGACATCTTTAAAATCATTGGTCTTCACGTGTTTATTATTCTGGGTACTATATCCGGGCTAATAATGTTTATCTCAGATTTAACTGGGTTCGCAAATGATGAATGTTTGCCTGGTGATATTTCAATCCTGATAATTTTTGGTTTGGCTTTTTACGGGCTGCGCACGATTCGTATCAGTTGGGCTGTCAATATTTTTTATATGATTCCATTCGCAGCCTATTTTTTCTTCATTGCAAAAAGTTATTCCATCTTACCGAACCATCTTTCAGTTCCTTATACCTTGTGGACTTTGGTCCCCTTCCTTCTTTTCTTCCTGATTTATGCCGACAACAAAAAGAGCATTTCGTTTTTTTACCTGATTTCCTTTCTGACATTGCTTTTCCATATTTATTTGGCTGGGCTGACCGATTTAATTTTTGTTTTTAAATGGGATGTTGGAGCCGGATATATTAGTCCGTTTATAATCTTAACCGCATTTTATCTTGTAACGCTGTTAATTGCCTGGAATTTTCAAAGTACTTTGAAAGAACTGAAAACGCAGAAGGAAAATACAGAAACTATTATTAGTCAGACTATTCGTAGTTTGTCTCAGGGCTTTCTGCTTCTTGAAATTGCCAAAGACGAATTTGGAACGCCGACCCACCTGGTGGTCAGGAAAACCAACCCAGCGTTTGAAAGGCTTTTCAAAATTACCTCACGCGAAATAAAAGATCAAAAGGCCGATGATGTGTTTCCCAAAATATTCAGGGGCGCTTTTGACTGGAACAAACAGTATCTCAATTCAAAAAAGAAACATTTTTCCTTTTATATAGATCATCTTGACCGGTATTATGAAGTAGAAACATTTAAGCTGACGAATGATCAGTCGGTGAGTCTTTTTATCGACGTGAGTGCCAATCAGAAGATGATTCTTGATCTGAAGGAAAGCAAACAGCGGTTTCAGGTGCTGCTTGAAGCAATTCCTGATATCTTTTTTATTATTGACAAAGATGGAATATATGTCGATTTTGTCTTTAAAGAGTCAGAAGCATTAAAAATAAAGCCGGAAGACATCATCGGAAATTCAATCTTCGAAGTTGGGTTTTCAGAAAAAATGTCGAGCAAAATTTTCCAGTGTATTCAGCAAAGTATTGATTTGGATAGCATTGAAACCATTGAATACGCTTTGGAAATAGAAGGCGCTTCGGCAATGTTCGAAATGCGTATTGCCAGACTGAACGATCATTCTGTAATTTCGCTTGCCCGCGATATTACAAAAAGAAAAATAGCTGAAATTAATCTTGAAGAAGCAAAGAACAGAGCAGAAGAATCTGACAGGCTAAAAACTGCTTTCCTTGCAAATATTTCTCATGAAATCCGGACACCAATGAATGCGATTATCGGATTCTCTAAAATGGTAGGTTCTCCGGATTTCGATGATCAGGAAAAGGCCAAATTTGTAGAAATTATTATCACCAACGGAAAGTTGTTGCTGGATCTGATAAATGACATGATCAGCCTTTCGAAAATTGAAAGCAACACTTTGGTGGTGAAAAAATCTTTGTGCCGGGTGAACGACATGATGGTTTCCCTCTACCGTGAATATAGTTATGAAGTTGAAGACAAAAAAGATATCAGGATAAAACTAACCTGTGAAAACTCAAACCCGAAATTTGCATTTGTAACTGATCCGGTTCTTCTTACTGCTGTATTACAGAAACTTATAGATAATGGAATTAAATTTACTGAAAGAGGCGAGGTTGAATTTGGTTACCGGATTGTTGATTCTATCCAGATTCAATTCTTTGTGAAAGATACCGGAATCGGAATTGCAGAAAGAGATCAGGAACGTATTTTTGAGCGTTTTCACCAACTCGACAACCGCACTTCGCGCGAATATGAAGGAACAGGTCTTGGATTGTCCATTTCGCAACACTATGTTCGTTTGCTTGGTGGAAGCCTTAGTGTAAACTCCAAATTGGGAAGTGGATCAATGTTTACTTTTAGCCTGCCATACGATAGGGAAGAAAGTACCTTGAAGATTGTTCGGTAACAGAGGAAGTGGTCAGTATCAGTGATCAGTGGTCAGTCTCTATTTTACCAATGAATTAACAGTGACAAATCCTACCAAACGGTCGTAACGGCTTGCCAGATCATGATAATAGGCAAAAATCTGATATTCGTTTTCGGTAACAAAGAAAGTTCCTTCCAGATTTACAGAGTCCGCTTTTTTTGAACCTTCAGGAACATAAACGTATTGATAGTTGTAATAACCTTGTTTTAGCAACATTGTCAATTCGTAGCCGGCGGTTACAAAATTCCACTGCATTTCGTTGGTTTTGTTGGCATTCCATCCGGTCAGCGCACCAAAAATATTGACAGAACCACCAACCAGCCTACTTTCCATTGGCAACTGGAAATGAACAAAAACATAGTCACATTCAGTATCAAAATCAGTAACGCGATCCTGACTTTCAATCACAAAATTGCCATTCATTTCTTTGTACGAAAAGTATTTTTTATTGCTCCGGATCGCATCCGGGAGCAAAGTAACATGGTAAACTGGCCTGAAAAATTTTATCTCCTGAACATTTTCGCCGTTGTACTTCGTTGTCCGAATGTCGAAATACCTGAATTCATTGCCTCCCGGAAATACATTTTCTTTGTTGTAATCATAGTCGAGTACGTTGTCGCGGATGTAGTTTGGTTTCAGGTTCAGGATAGCATTGTCCCAGCGCCGGTTCTGCATTAAAACTACCTGGATATCTTCGCGTGGATTCAAAAGTTTCAGTCGGTCGTGGTATATCTTGAAATCGACTTCCTGATTATCACCGTTAAACGGATCGAAAGTCGCTTTTTTTACCAGTCCCTCAATTCTTACCATTGGCTCAACCACAAAAAAACGTTGAATTAAAACAAGGTCTTCGCGGTTGTTTTCAGCAAAAACCACCAAGGCATAATTTCCTGAATATTTTGGAGTGCAATCATCGTTCGGTATCCGAAGCTGGTAGTTTACAAACTTTACAGTAGTGTTGAAACTCATGGCATAATCGTTCACAGGATTATCCGGAAAACCGGATATATATTCGCTTTGCTGAATAAAAGATTCATTCCAGTTGGCATCGCAATGAATAATCGTGTACGAATATTGGCTGACATCTTCAGTAAGATCATCAAATTTAAGGACAAGCTTCATGTCACTTCCAAGCTCAATCGCCGGGTTCGAAAGTTCGTTTCCATCCCTGAAAAGCTGGACTGATTTTATTCCTTCCCTGTAAACGGCATTCTGGTAGTAATACTTTTCAGCCTTCTGATCCGCCCACGAATTTAACGTTAAAATAATACTTAAGAGCGATGTTAAAAGCACTGTTTTTCTGATCATTTTCGATAATTTTTTACCCGATTTTAGCTGAAAGTTGATTTATATCAAAAAACAGATAAAAACCATCCTTTCTGATAACGGTACCAAGTATGTAAATATTTCAATTAATATAAGTTTCAATAACAAAGATTGGGAAAAGTATTTAAATTTTCTACTTTTGCCAACCTATAAATCACTTAATAATTAGGGAATACAATGTCAAAGCATTTCAAATTAAAACGCGGACTGGATATCCGGTTAAAAGGGGGTGCTGAAGCAGTTTTAGGATCGGCCATGCAGATCAAAACTGTTGCCCTCAAACCCACCGATTTTCCGGGATTGACCCCAAAACTAAAAGTGAAAGCGGACATGCAGGTTAAAGCCGGTGATGCCTTGTTTTTCGACAAGTATCATCCTGACATCCTCTTTTCATCGCCCGTAAGCGGCACTGTAAAGGCCATTAATCGCGGCGAGCGTCGAAAAATCCTTGAAATTGTAGTTGAATCAGATGGAAAGATGGAAAGTTTGGTATTTGCCAAGGCAGACCCATCTGCTCTTTCACGCGATCAGGTCAAAACACATTTGCTGCAAAGCGGTTTGTGGCCTTTTCTGAAGCAACGTCCTTATGGAATATTGGCAAAAACTACTGATGTTCCCAAAAATATTTTCATCTCTTGTTTCGATAGCGCTCCTTTGGCCCCCGATTATTCATTCATTTTGAAAGGACAGGAGAAAATGCTGCAAACAGGGATCAATGCTTTGGCAAAACTTACCGATGGAAAAGTATTCCTTGGACTTCCTGATGGAAATGCAGGATTTTTTGGGCAGTTGAAAAACGTGGAAACCAACATTTTTTCGGGACCGCATCCGGCCGGAGTTGTGGGAATTCAGATCCATCAGGTTTCACCAATCAATAAAGGTGAAATTGTATGGACCATTAATCTGCTTGATGTTCTATTCATCGGTCGTTTGTTTGAAACCGGCAAGATAGATATGAGTAAGATTATCGCACTGACTGGTTCGGAAGTGGATGCCCCAAAATATTATCCAACAATACACGGTGCTTGTCTTGAGGGTCTTTTGGCGAATAAAACAAAAAAAGAGGTCAAAGAACGATTTATAAGTGGTAATGTTCTCACTGGGACATTGGTTGAGCATGATGATTTTCTTAGTTTCTTCGACCACCAACTGACTGTTATTCCTGAAGGTGATAAATACGAATTTATGGGTTGGGCCGATCCTGGGTTCAATAAATTTACTGCAAGTAAAACCTTCTTCTCTAAATTGTTCCCAAAAAAATCATATGTTTTGGATGCCAATTTGCATGGTGGAGAACGGGCTTTTGTTCTTTCAGGACAATATGAAAAATACCTTCCGATGGATATCTTACCGGTTTACCTGCTGAAAGCCATTCTGGCCAATGATATTGACAAAATGGAGCAATTGGGTATATACGAGATTGTTGAAGAAGACCTTGCTTTGTGCGAATATGCCTGCACTTCCAAAGTAAAAGTACAGGACATTGTTCGTCAGGGATTAGACTTGATGATGAAAGAATTGGGATAACTGAATAGTTGTAAAAAAGTTACAGATGAAATTTATACAGAAATTCTTCGAAAATACCAAGCCATACGTTCAGAAAGGAGCTAAGTACCAATGGCTCCACTCGGTTCACGATGGCATGTTTACTTTGTTTTTCGTTCAGAAAAACACATCAAAAAGCGGATCGCACATTCACGATTACATCGACTTGAAACGTACGATGGGATTGGTGGTATTGGCGTTGGTTCCTGCTCTGCTGATGGGTATGTATAATACCGGTTTTCAGCATTTTTCCGCAGTTGGCGAATTGTCAGGAGTGGGTTTTATGGAAATATTCCTTTATGGATTCCTGAGGGTATTGCCTGTTATCATGGTTTCCTATATTGTTGGGTTGGGCATTGAGTTTGTTTTTGCCCAGTACCGCGGACATGAAATACAGGAAGGATTTTTGGTCTCAGGTATGCTCATACCAATGATTATGCCTATAAATACACCTCTTTGGATGGTCGCCATCTCTACGGCTTTTGCGGTAGTATTTGTAAAAGAAGTTTTTGGCGGTACAGGAATGAACATCTGGAATCCGGCATTGGTAGCAAGGGCATTTCTGTTTTTTGCTTATCCAAGTCAAATGTCGGGCGACTCGGTATGGGTAAGCCTTGGCGGCAAACAAGCCATCGACGGTTTCTCAGGAGCTACCCCAATGGCCGAAGCAGCCGCAGGTCATCCAAACATTGATATTTGGAACTCATTTATCGGTTTAATTCCGGGCTCAATTGGAGAAACTTCAACACTCGCCATTTTAATTGGCGCTGCAATTTTGGTAATAACAGGAATCGGCAGCTGGAAAATAATTGTTTCAACGTTTGCCGGAGGCGCCGTAATGGGATTGATCCTGAATTCATTTGCCGGCACCAATGCATACATGGCACTTCCTTTCTGGGAACATTTCATCATCGGAGGTTTTGCGTTTGGAGCTGTGTTTATGGCAACCGATCCGGTATCAGGATCGCAAACTGAAAGAGGAAAATGGATTTATGGTTTCCTGATCGGTATTCTGGCTATTTTAATACGGGTTGTAAACCCTGCCTATCCTGAAGGAATGATGCTGGCCATTTTGCTTATGAACACTTTTGCACCTTTGGTTGACCACTATGTTGTTGAAGGAAGCATCAAAAAGCGGTTGAAACGAGTCAAAGTTAACGCCTAAAACGATAAAATTCAGAAAAATGGATACGAACGGGAATAAATATACTTTTATATATGCCTCAGCAATGGTCATCCTTGTTGCGGCAATCCTTGCCATAACAGCACTAAAGCTAAAGCCAGCCCAGCAGAAAAACATCGACATTGAAAAGAAACAGAATATTCTTGCTTCAGTGGCAATTGCCAGTACGTTTGCAGATGCCGAGTCAATTTATGCTGAAAGGATTGTACAATCTTACATTGTAGATTTTTCAGGCGAAAAAATTGAAGGCCTGGCATTCGACATCGATTTAAAATCGGAAAGGGGAAAACCTGAAGCAGAAAGAAGACTTCCTGTTTATGAATGTAAAACCGATGAAGGAACAAAATATATTTTGCCAGTTTACGGAGCCGGTTTGTGGGGTCCAATCTGGGGGTATGTTGCCGTAAACGACGACATGAACACTTTGTACGGAGCTGTTTTTGCACATGCCGGCGAAACACCCGGATTGGGTGCAGAAATATCTACAAGTGCTTTTCAAAAACCATTCAAAGGAAAAACGATTTTCGACGCTAGTGGAAACTTAGTTTCTATTATAGTCGCAAAATCTAGTGAAACTGCTCCGGCAGAACACAAAGTCGATGGAATTTCAGGAGGAACCATTACCAGCAAAGGGCTTCAAGCCATGTTGCTGAATGATTTCACTTCATACAAAGCATTTTTCACCAAGAAAAAACAATA
>CAMDGL010000062.1 GCA_945897845.1 Chitinophaga pinensis
TTAAAACCGTTGTTTCTGAAATTCAGCTCGACAAGCAGTCGGTTGAGGAAGCGCCCAAAGGATCGTACATTTCCATCCCGGTTGATACAAAAATCAGGAAATCGGATAAACTGTATAAAATTGTGGAGGCTTCAGAGGTAAAACATCAGTAAGAAGCAAACTTTTATTTATATTGATTTGACGCTTTTATGTGACCTGATTTAATCTCGTCGACCTGATTATAAAGTGAGTGTTAACAGAGAATTGATAGTTCGATGTTTACTGAAATTTTTCTATCCAATCGGAAATTATTTTTCGTAATAGATTTGTTCTCTTTAGTTTTCGTAGTTTTGTTAGAAATAAGCCAATATGCCCACCGTCCTGAAAATTGGTTCAATTATATTTTATGATCCAGATACGAAAGAATATAAAAAGAAGTAGTTCAAGCACACGGTTTATTGAAATGCCTACTTTTAAAAATGTTGTTTTTGACAAGCAAGCTATTTCATTTATTCTTTCTGATTACCGCACCATAACAATACCAATAGTTTGGGTGCCAAAACTCGAAAAGGCATCAAAAGCTACCCGTGAAAAATTTGTAATTCGTGGACATTTTGTGTTTTGGGAAGATGTTGATGAAATTATTGGTGTTAAAAACCTGATTAATGGTTCTATCATACCACGATAAAACAACATCCAATCTTTACGACTCTCCCATACAAATCAAACTCTTCTGCCTAATATTTTTTGGATACCCTGCTCTTTTGGATATGCCTATAACTGGCAATATCAAGTATTGATTTATTTCTTATTCCATTGCATAC
Source organism: Chitinophaga pinensis (assembly GCA_945897845.1). Classification (GTDB taxonomy): domain Bacteria; phylum Bacteroidota; class Bacteroidia; order Bacteroidales; family Prolixibacteraceae; genus Aquipluma. The sequence goes on from CAMDGL010000062.1 coordinate 804, forward strand.
CAGAGACATGAAGTGATTTTTTGGTGATAAATGAACCGGATATTCCTGAGAAGTTAACAATTAATGAAATATGGTTCTATTCAAGTAAACTATTTGCCAACTAATTATTGTCTGCAACTAACAATAGTTACATTTGTGTCTCAAACAATAATATTATGGGAACATTAAAATATAAAGGTTATTCAGGAACAGTAGAGTATAGCGAAGAGGACAACTGTCTGTTCGGCAAGGTAATCGGTATGAATAAAAACCTTATTACTTATGAGGGCAAAACGGTAGAGGAATTGAAAGCTGATTTTGAATCAGGGATTGACATCTACCTCGAAAGTTGCAAAGAGCGAGGTGTAAAACCTCAAAAATCATACAGCGGATCACTCAATATCAGAATTCCATCAGAGATACACAGTCAATTGGCATTAAAAGCACAAATGACTGGTCGATCGATTAATGCAATTATTAAAGATGTGCTAATAAGTCAACAAGACCTTTTGAACGCCTAATCAATTAGTTATTTCTTCAATCATAGAATTATCTAAAGTGACGAACAATCTTCGTATTTTTGAGCAAAATATTTACCTTCTATGCGAAAAGTTATTGTCATTTCAGGAATTGTTATTTTGGTTATTGCTGCAGTTATACTGGGCATCAAATATTTTCCGACAGAATCCGATCAACCAATTATACAGACTTTCTCAACCAAGCAAAACCCTGCTTACAAGGCTGTCCCGCAGAAATGCCCTTTGATTATCGAGGTAAAAAATACGGAGGGATTTTACAGGGAACTCAAAAGTAATCAGCCAATTATTGCTGAATTAAAAGGTGTCAGGGAAGTTGATGAGCTGCTTTCAAAAATCGACCGGTTTAACGATTTTGTTAATGATCATTCAGGAATTGGTAATCTGCTGAAAGGGAAATCGATCATCATTTCGATCAATCCGACAGGCAAGAACCAACTCACAAGCCTTTATCTGGTGCAGATGAACGACCAGAATGAATCGAATTCAGCGACAGAAACTGTTTCGGCAGATTTGGGATCTCAATACTCCATTACGCGAAAAAATTACGAAAACACCACCGTTTTTAATGCCCGATCGGCTGAACTCAGTTTTTTCTATGCCTGTGCCAACGACGTTTTTATGGTGAGCGAAGACTTTATCCTCCTCGAACAAGCCATCAGGCAAACCAATTCACAAAATTTGCTCAACAATTTCGAATTTACCGAACTTTACAAAACCATCGAAGAGAATGCATTTGTAAACATTTTCATCAATCACCTTACTATCCATCAGCTACTTGCCAATTTTGTTTCTCCTGAAATCCGTAAAACAATCGGTCAGCTCGAAGCTTATTCAAACTGGTCGGAACTTGATCTGGTGCTGAAGCCTTCGGAGTTGGAATTAAACGGATTTAGCTATACCAAAGATTCGAGTGATCATTATCTCAACATTTTCCGCAATCAGGAAGCAGAGAAAATGACCATCGAAAAAGCCATTCCGGCAAACGCGACCTACTTTGTTGCCCTAAACCTAAAAAATACCACCAGCTATCTGGACAAATATGAATCGTACATCAAGGCAAACGGTAATTATTATCCACGCGAAATGAGCCTGATGGAGTTTCAGAAGAAAACAAAAACGGATGCAATCCGCCTGTTCAAAGAGGTTGGTGGAACTCAGTTCGCAGGTGTTTATACCACCATCAACAAATCGAATCCGGAGCAAAACCGCTTTTTCGTGGCCGAAATAATTGACGAAGATGATGTTAAGGAAAAGATTGGCAAAGCTGTCTCCGAATTTAACCGCACGACAAAAGAAGAAGCCGACAAGCTACACACAAGATACAGCGTTAACAGCAAAAATTCGTTCGATATTTATCGGCTGCCCATCATCAACATGGCCGAATCGCTTTTTGGACGGGCATTCTCAGGCATCAACGGCAATTACTTTACTTTGTACCGAAAATACATTATCTGGGGCGACAACCTGCCCGGAATGAAAAGCTATCTGCAAAGTCTTGTTTCAGAAAAAACTCTCGCAAACGACTCTATTTACAAGGTTTATGCAAAAAATAACCAGCCAAAAGCCAATTTTTATCTTTATGCTAAAATCCCCAAAGTATTCAGGTTGAAAGATGGGTTGCTAAAAACTGATCTAAGTGCAAAACTGTCGGCAAACGAAGAAGTATTCCGCAAATTCAGTACTTTTTCCTGGCAGTTTTCTGTTTCAGGCAATATGATCGAAAACAAAATGAACCTGAAATACGATCCGAATATTAAAGAAGAACCCGAAGCCATCTGGCAGTTGAAACTTGACGCACCGCTGGCACAAAAGCCAACACTTGTTCTGAACCACAAGGATTTGGCCAACAAAGAAATGATTGTGACCGATAAACTGAACAACATTTACCTGATCAATAAAGAAGGTGTGATTCTCTGGAAGTTGAACCTGCCCGAACCGGTTATCTCCGAAATCCATCTGATTGACATTTACCAGACCAAAAGGTTTCAGTACCTTTTCAATACAAAATCCCAATTGTATGTGGTTGATCGTACGGGAAGCAAAGTGGGAAAATTCCCGGTTTATTTAAAAGCAATGGCTTCAAACGGTGTATCGGTGTCTGAATTTGGGAAAAACAGAGAATATCGCTTTTTCATTGCCGGCGAAGACAAAAAAGTATATGCATACGATCGTGACGGGAGACTCATTCCGAAGTGGAATTTTGAAGGATCAGAAAGTTTAGTTACCAAACCGGTCAGTCATTACTTTATCGATGGAAAAACGCACATCGTTTTTTCAGATCAGAAAAACACCTATTTCCTCGACTGGCAGGGGAAAAACCGCGAAATTCAACCAGCGCCGTTCGATCGCTCTGCAAACCAGATGACTTTTGTTAACGACGGAAATCCCAGGTTGATTTCTACCGATCAAACGGGGAAAATCCACATTCAGGATTTCACCGGACAAACTGAAATAAAGGAAGTTGGCAAATTTGGTGCAAGTCCCCGTTTTGCTGCGGAAGACATTGACGGAAACGGTTCGGTTGAATATCTCTTTGCTGAAGGCAAAAAGCTGACCGTATTTGCTGCAGATGGGAAAAAACTATTCGAACGGGCTTTCCCCGACGCTATCAGCGAAACTCCATTCGTTTGCGCTTATGGACCCGGCATCTTTAAAATAGGCATTGTTACCGGTGGCGAAAACAAAATTTATCTGCTCAATGCTAACGGATCGGTCGCCCGTGGATTCCCTCAAGCCGGAAACACCGCATTTGTGCTTGATAAATTCAACGATTCAAGCTCTTATTTTAATCTTTTGGTTGGAAATGAAGATGGAACAGTGGTGAATTACAAGGTTGAATAGCTCAAAATAAAACCCCCGACTTCTTTCGAAACCGGGGGTTTTTACATATAATTCTATACAGTCATTAATTGAAAACTGAGACTGACCACTGATTACTTTCTCATCATGCTTTCTTCCATTGTTCGCGCATCAGTTTTACTGCGGCTGGCAAAGTATCTTTTGCGTCGCCCACCGAACCACATTCGAAGCTCACATAATCCTGATAATTGATTTCCTTCAGTCCGCGGAAACCGTTGATGTAATTATCGGCTTCGCCGTCTTCTCCGGGCATTTTGCGTCTTTTGCGGCTGGCAATGTGCACATGCCGCAAATAATCGCCGGCTGCCAGAAAAGCCGCACGGTCATTGGTTTCCTCCCAGGTCATGTGCCAGAAATCGCCCATCACGGCAGCGCCGGCACTTTTCACATCGCGAACAATAGAAGCTCCATCGGCAACCTGACGGCAGAAATAACATTCTTCACGGTTCAATGGCTCTAACAATATTCTGGTATTGCGCTGAAGTGCATAATCGCCCAGTTCTTTCATCTGGCCAATCAAAAGTTCGCGCGCTTCTTTGTCGGGCAACGATTTTTGGTTGTTAAATGCCGGAACAAAAATTACTCCGGTTGAGCCCAACTCTCCGGCCGCACCAATGATCACCTTCAACGAATCCATACATTTCTTCTGAATGGCAGAATCGTCGGCAATCAGCCAGCCATCGAAGCCTGCACAAATCGCACTCACTTTCATGTTACGGTTCTGCAAGGCCTGTTGAATTTCACTCACTCTTTTTTCAAGGCCACCACCCCAAATCTCAAGCCCAACAATATCGAGAGATTCCATGAAATCGAGCTTTTCAGTCAGCGACTTGCCCGGAGCAACGCCTTCCTGACACGATATTTTCAATTTCGTGGAATTCTTTTTACTTGCCTGAGATTCAGTTCCGTTCCTGAAAGAAGAGAAAAGGCCGCCCGATGCCGCCAATGCAGCACCGGAAACGGCAGTTCCCAGAAAATTTCTTCTGTTGATTGTCATATCTAAAAAAATTAACGATTGCTGACTAACGATTGTTGATTAACGACGTAAAATCATCAATCAAAAATCGTTAATCGTTAATCTACAATCACTATGCTTTTTTCTCTTCACCTGGAATTGCTACCTGAGCAGTTCCAACGATTCCAACCGAACCCATAATGTAAGTATCTGGTCCAAGTTTCATGTCAGAGTTCATCATTTCGTCCCATGTAACTTCTTTTCCGGTATAAGCCGAAACGCGGCCCATAATGGCAGTCATGTTCGAAATGGCAGTCTGTTCTGCTTCGTTTACAGGAATGTTCTGGCGTATACAAGTAACCCAGTCGATGTGTTCCTGAACGTAAGGACTCACTTTTACACTCTTCATCGGTTGCCCTTTGTCGTCAAGCGGATAAGCGTACGCAAATTTTTCTACACCCTTTGCATCCCAGATTTTATCTTTACAATTGGAAGAACCATTGGTTCCCATGATGAATTCGGAAACATTGTTCGCAGTTCCGTTGATCTGACGACACATACTGTGCATGTGCATACCATTATCATACACAAAATCAACGCTGAAATTATCGTATTGATCGCCCGTTACACGACGGTGACGTGATCCAAAACCAACAGCTTTGGTCGGATGTTTTCCGGTAAACCAGGTAATTACATCAATATTGTGAACGTGCTGTTCAACAATGTGATCACCCGACAACCACAACCAGTTTACCCAGTCGCGGATCATGTATTCCATTTCCGACCATTCAGCTTTTGGATTACGGTACCACAACTGATTCTGGTTCCAGTAACAATTTGCCGAAGTAATATCGCCAATTGCACCATTCATAACCTGTTTGTATACTTCAATATAATCGAGCTGATGACGGCGTTGCGTTCCGGTTATGATTTTAAGACCGAGCGCTTCTGCTTTTTTTGCAGATGCCATTACCGAGCGGATACCAACCGGATCAACAGCAATCGGTTTTTCCATGAAAATATGTTTGCGTGCCTGAACAGCAGCTTCGAAATGCATTGGACGGAAATGAGGAGGAGTAGCCAGAATTACCACATCCACACCAGAATCAAGTACTTTCTCATAAGCATCGAATCCAACGAAAACGTTTTCATCGGCAACTTCCATGTTTTTTTCCTTTTTTAGTTTCTCACGGCAGGCAGTGATGTTGTCAAGAAAAGTGTCGCCAAGTGCGTGTACAATCAGGTTTGGACCTGCGTCCAGGAAGTTGATCATGGCGCCTGAGCCACGGCCACCACATCCGATAATACCAACTTTCAGGGGAGGCCCATCTGGTGCCTGTTCCAAAAGAGGTGGCAGATTTAATACTACTTCAGGCTTTTTAGGGCCTGAACATGAACTCAATGCGTTAACACCAATGACGCCCACTGCGCTTATAGCGGCAGCATTTGCCAGGAATTTTCTTCTTGAAAAATTTGATTCACTCATGGTTCCTTCAGTTTTATAATATTCAATTTGGTTTATAAATTCTACTATTTATTTGCCGGTAGTTTCATCCAGTTCACAAACAACGCGGAATCCAACCATGTTACAATCAGAATACCACCAAATACTTTTTGGTATCTGCGGATCGGTTCTCATCCATGTTTCGTCTTGTGTAAAATCACGGGCAGCGCTGCGAACTTCAGTCGGTTCACTTTTAAACGAACCTCCGCGAATCACACGTTCTGTTCCTGACGCAGGGCCTTTTGGATCTTTAACACCATCATTCAATGCTGAATAGGCATCCGGAGCATACCAGTCTGCACAGAATTCAGCAACATTCCCAAGCATATTTTTCAGGCCAAACGGATTTGGTTTTACAGCGTCCGGCTTTTGTGTTTTGGCCATGCTGTTTTCTGAATAAATAACGTAACGGTCAATGTTGGTGGTATCGCTGCCAAATATTTTATTCATCAAACGGTCTTTTGAATATTTTTTCGGATCGCCTTCAAAGAAATACGGAGTTTGTGATCCGGCACGGCAGGCGTATTCCCATTCTGCTTCAGTTGGAAGCCGGTATTTTTTGCCTGTTTTAAGTGACAGCCATTTGCAGTAAGTTTCGGCAGTGGCATAACGCATGGTGATAGCCGGGCGATTTCCCATTCCCCAGTTCTGGTCTGGTTGCCCGTATGGTGGGGTTGGTCCGCTGATAGCATCTACTTCGCCTGCTAACGGTGCAGTTTTTATATCGGTAGTGCGTCCTTCTCCTCCGGTCTGGCTATAGAAAACCAAAAATTCGTCCCAGGTAACTTCCACCTCGGCCATATAGAACGGACTGATTTCAACTTCTTTTGCCGGACCTTCATCTGATCGGCGGTAGGGCTCATTTTCCGGACTTCCCAATTTGAATTTTCCTCCCGGAATGGCAATCATGCTGAATGAAATGGTCGATCCGGGAATCAATTCAGTAAAATTGGCAAATTTTTCCACTTTCGTTGCTTCGGTATAAACCACTTGATTTACTCCTGACCCCTTTCCAAAGTCGGAGTTGCTGGCATGTTTGGCATTTGGATCATAGTGACCAACATGCAGGTGACAATTGATACATTCCAGTTTGGCCTCGTTCTGGGTATAATAAAGGTGTGCGTCTTGTCCTTCCTTGTTCAGTTTAAGCGGGAACAGGTTTGCATGGCATTTCACACACGAGGCTTTGAAGGTAAAATGCTGGGCTTTTTCAACAGTACGCTTGGCTTCCCAGTTGAATTCAGCCGAGTCTTTTGTCAGTACTCCATATACATCCTTGATTCCCAACCGGGCTTTCTGATACAGATAGCCTTCGCCTTTGGGCGGAAGATGGCAATCGACACAATGAACCTGAATACCACCTTTATTATCGTAATGGGTAGAAAGTTTCCATGATTCAAATACGTGCGGATGAACGTGACATGAAGCACAAAATTCGTCGGTTGAAGTATATTCTACAGTTTTATTGCCAGTAACGGCAGCTAAAATTCCGATGGCAAACGAAATAAATAAAAGGAAAAATATTCGTTTGCGGAGAAATTCTCCTGTCTTCTTCAGCATAGAGGGTTTGGTTTGTTGTTAATAAATTTAAATTAGGTCGTCCAAAATTAATAAAAATACACCGACAGCAATGCCCGGATGAGAAAAAGAAAAGTTTTACAAAGGGTTGAATCCGTAATTAATCACAAATTGATTAAAAGATGAGCAATTTATTTGTTTTAACATTTAAATGAAATATACCTTTGGAGCTCTAAAAGCTAAATCTATATTTATGAATCTTGAACAAATAGCGGCCAATTTTCAACTTGAAGGAAAAGTTGAAAAGGTAGAACAGATGGGAGAAGGATTTATCAACGATACCTTTATCATTCGCACCCTCGAAAAAAGTACTCCTGATTATTTATTGCAGCGGAAAAACAAGCGTATTTTCACCAATGTTCCGGCAATGATGGAAAACATCCAAAAAGTTACGGCTCACATGAAAGTAAAGGTGATTGGCCGGAACGGTGATCCATTGCGCGAAGTGATGACCGTAGTTCCAGCCATTGATGGAAAACTTTATTTCAAGGATGAAGAAGATGAATTTTGGGCGGTTTGTATTTTTATTGCCGATACCATTACCTATCAGGCAGCAAAAACTCCGGAACTCGCTTTTCAGGGCGGGAAAGGAATCGGTAAATTTCAATCGATGGTAGCTGATTTGAACGAACCACTGACTGATATTTTACCCGGATTTCACAATATCCGCTACCGTTTTGGGCAATGGGACAAAGTTCTGGCTGCCGATCCGGTTGGACGAAAAGCAAAACTTACAAAAGAAATTGAGTGGGTTGAAATCCGTCGCGACGAGATGCTCAACTTCTGGAAACTGGTTGAAAACGGCGAAATTCCGACCCGTGTTACCCACAACGATACCAAAATAAACAACATATTATTCGATCAGAACGGCGAAGTGCTTTGTGTGATCGACCTCGACACGGTTCTGAACAGTACCTGCCTGAATGATTTTGGCGATGCAATGCGCTCTTATACCAATACCGGTGAAGAGGATGATTCCGACCTGAACAAGGTATCGTCCGACATCCGGATTTTCGAAGGTTTTACCCAAGGATATCTTTCTGAAACGATTGGCTTCCTGAATGAAAAAGAACTGGAATACCTCGCATTTTCGGCCAGATACATTACCTACGAACAGGTGCTTCGTTTTTTGATGGATTACATCGACGGTGACAACTATTACAAGATCAAACATCCGGAGCACAATTATCAGCGCACTCTGGCACAGTATAAACTATTGACGAGTATGGAGGAACAATATGATGAAATGTGCAGGATTGTTCGCACTGTTGCTGCTAAGCTGGCCTGATTTAAGTCCTCTTTCAGGCAACAATTAAAACACGAATATTGAAAAAACTGACAACAAATATAAAACAATGAAAGTACCAGAAATATTACCCGGTTTTTCCAACCCACCTTTGGAATTGATTACCGAAACACTCGATCTTGAAATTCAACCTCTTCAGCTCGAAATGGTGAATTGGAATGAATTCCCTTATAAACCAACTGTTTCGGTTCAGATTGCACACAACGAAAATGAACTGTTTCTGAAATATCAGGTCACTGAGCAGGCGATAAAAGCTGAAGTCGCAGAAAGTAACGGACCAGTTTGGACCGACAGTTGTGTCGAGTTTTTCCTTTCTCCTGAAGGAAATGACGAATACTACAATCTGGAAATTAACTGTATCGGTACTGCATTGCTTGGGTTCAGGAAAAAAGGCGAACCGACAATTCATGCAACGGACAAGCAAATAGCCACTATCCGCAGAATTTCAACTTTGGGAGACACACCTTTTCCGGAACGAAAAGAAACCACCAATTGGCAAATTACAATTGCTATTCCGTGGAAGGCGTTTTTTAGACATAACCTGGAACAGATACAGGGAATGAAAATGCGCGGAAACTTTTACAAATGTGGCGACAAACTGACTGTTCCTCATTTTGTTTCATGGACCAAAATAAAAACACCGCAGCCATTGTTCCATGTTCCTGAATTCTTTGGCGGACTTGAATTTTAATCAATAAACTTACCAACAATGACAACAGTTAAAACAACTTATTTGGGCGATTTGCGCACCGAAAACATTCATTTGCAATCGGGCAGCAAAATAGTTACCGATGCACCAACCGACAACCGTGGAAAAGGCGAAGGCTTCTCTCCCACCGATATGCTGGCAACCGCACTGGCCAACTGCATCATGACGATTATGGGAATCAAAGCAATGGACAACGGAATTGATCTTGTCGGTACTGAAATCGAAATCACCAAAATTATGGCAGACGCTCCGCGACGGGTGGCCGAAGTGGTTATGGAATTCAACTTTCCGAAAAAAGGATATTCTGATGAAGAAAAACGTTTGATCGAAAGTGTCGCCGGAATCAGCCCGGTTCCGTTAAGCGTGCATCCGGATTTGAAACAGACGATCAGATTCAACTGGTAGCTAATCTGTTGTAAATGATATGTCTTTGCCTTCTGCCCTGGCTTTTCTTACCATTTGCTGTAAATCTTCAGGAATGGTGTTTAAAGTTTAATATTACCAAGTACTTCAACCATTGCCCTCCTGCTTTTATACTGAATTTTAAATTGGGCAATCATCACTTTTACCATTTCCTTTCCACCTTCAATACTACCTATCTTTTTAAATAATCGGGCAAGGTATTCGTAATGATTACGTCCGATATTTCTTTCGGCATATTGATCAATTACCTTACGAAATAAATTAAGGGTTTCATTGGGGTAAACTGGAGCAAAGTGAGTATGATACTGATCCAGCCTTTCGATCGTAAGGTGCTTCCCGATATATTTTAGCAATCCGGAGGCATCATGTTCTTCTGCCAATACATCGGCTACTGAACTGCTGAAGTTTTTTCCACTCTTTTCGTAATGTGCAAGAATATTTTGCACTTCCTTTTCCCACTCGTTTGGTTTGAACGAAGATTTGTAAATGCAGTAATGTTCCTTTTCAAAATAATTTTCAATAAACGAGAAAGCTAATTTTCGTATCACCGGGATGTCGTGTTCTTTTTGAGCTATGGTCAATGCCAATTCATCCCATTCTCTGTGATAATAATTAGTATCGCTCTCACTGATTGCCTGAAAATCAGCGATCAACTTTTTCGCCTCATCAAATTTCCCGTCTGCAATGTTTTGTTGAATGACCTGCTTGCGGAAACTTTTAATTTGGAGATTTTCCGAGATAAGCTGCCAGGCAGTTCCGGGTTGTTTGTTTTTCCGGTAAAATGCAATTTTTCGTTCAATTAATCTTTGTGCTTCAGATGAACTTTTTTCCCTGATGTTTTGCAATAATCTATCCTGCAATACTATAAATTCATCGAATTCATTTTCGGTATGGGCAAGTTCCCCTAAAAGATCGTTGAAGCTATCATCCATATCTGGTCCCTCATATTTTGTCTTACCCATTTCGGTTATGCAATATTGGAACAGCTCACTTGAATTAACAGCAGGGTTCGATGCTATTTTGGTTAAAAGTTCAAAGGGTTTTTCCTGATAAACAGGATCGATATAATCAATCACATCGTCATCAATTCTCTCCAGCCATCCGGCATATTCTTCAATACACGCCTTACAAATGGCAATCGCTTCATCAAAACGTTTTTGGTCGATATATTCGCTGGCTTTGTTTAGCCATTCATCTAAAACATCTATTTCAATGGAATTCTCCTGATCATACAAGTCTTCATAATCAAAGTCAACGTTTTTCAATGAGTTGCGCAAAATACTGGGATAATTGTCTTCCTGCTTACCCTTAACCTTCTGCATAAATTCCAGAAAAAGCTTATTGGTAAATTCGGGATTGTATTTTGCCTGACGGGCAATAAAATCGACCAAGTCCTTATGAGGTACATTCTGCAATAATTCTTCAACTGAAATTGTAGCCTCTTTGTGATTTTTCTGGTTTTTAGCAATGCGACTGTCAATCGCACTCTTAATCATTGCAATATGTTTACACGGAGAATAATCACTTGGGCAAGAACACGAATAAGTTTCAATTTTGCCCTTATTGATTTTTATCCTGATGTTATAGGTTCCATAATTGCCGAGGTACTTTGCCTGCCATGTATTTTCTGCGGTTTCCTGAAGGCTGAGGATATCGTTTTGCATCATTTGATTTTTAAATTTTCCCAATTCGTCTTAATTCCCAGAAACATTTTGCGGTTGCATTAATATCCACCGCGGCATTGTGCGCTTCCTCAAAACCTGTCCTGAAAAGTTTGTAATGTAATTCAGATAGTTTTGGCCATTTGTAACCATAAGGACCACTGATCGCGCAAAAATTGGTCGTGCTTTGCATGGTACAAATTTTCCGTTTTGAAGCGATGCTGTCATTCATCCTGTTTCTTAAGAATTCAGCTCCAACTATTTTCTCATCGAAACTCATGTTGTGAGCAACAAGATAGTCAGCCTGATCAATTAATGCCTTAAAATCCTGCAGAACCTGAAGCAATGGCTGTCCTTCCAGATTTGCTCGTTCATTCGAAATGCCGTGAATTCTGGATGCATCTGCCGGAATGGTGAAACCTTCCGGTTTTATAATATAATCGCCTCCTGAAATTTTATTTCCGTTGAGATCATAAAACAGGTATGCCAATTGAACCAGTCGCGGCCAATTGTTGAGATCTGTTACCGGAGCTTTCCAGTTTTTGGGAAGCCCGGTTGTTTCTGTGTCGAAAAATAGATACATATTGTATGGATTTCGTGATTGTTATCAAATTACTATTTGGTCGAATTCTTCATTGGTCAGTCCGAATGGAACTCCGTTAAAAGTATAACCGGCAATAAAAGCAAAATTTTCATCCGAATCAACCAGAAAGATAGCTGCATCTTCCCTATTTTGTTTCTCTCTTTTTTCCCTTCTCTGTTCGATGAGCAATTGATGTGATCTTATTATTTGTTTTTCCAACATTTCCGGAATCACCACTCCAATCGATTTCAGTTCATTAATCGCACAGATTTTGTCAACTCCAAACCATTTTGCGTAACCTGAAACAACACTTTTCCCATTATAAGTTTCAAGCCAACTTTTCGCAGCATTTAATCTTTCCGGTTTTCTGAGTCGTTTTCGCTTTGGGGTATTACTCTTCTTTGTCATCTTAATCTCTGTCCTGATCATTAATCGTGCGCGGAATCCTTTTTCAATTGCATTTATAAAAAATGGCTGTTAAGATTATACTCCATAACTTATGCATATATCAGCTTCCTGATGAGTTGAACTGAGTGACATTTCACCTCAAATTTTTAAAGCCTTTTTCAATTTCTTGTGCCATTCTTTCAAAAACCACTTCAAAGGACGCTTCACCGTTCACAACAGCTACATCATGGTTTTCCTTGTACTTATCGAGAACCGGTATCGTTTTTTCTTCATGCTCTTTCAGTCTTCGCACAATTTTTTCAGTACTTGTGTCATAAGGTTTGCAATGGCTGGTTTTGCTGCGTTTGTCGAGCCGCGAAATCAATTCGAGTGTACTAACCTGAATGTCAATGATTTTTCTGATTTTCGAATTGTATTTTTTCAATATTCCATCTAAAATATACGACTGAACCAATGTTCGTGGAAATCCTTTGAAAATGAATCCTTTAACATTTTTGGAATT
>CAMDGL010000063.1 GCA_945897845.1 Chitinophaga pinensis
CAGGAATTTCCTGAATGGTCTGGTTATTTATATGCGTGGTCCGGCGGGCGAAGTACGCAAACCACTTGTTGTAAAGAAAATTCAGTAAAAATATTTTACCACAAAAGTAGGGTGACAACACTCCGTTTCGGATATAGGTTAAAGTATCAGTTTTAACCATTTAATATTCGAAAAACATGAAAACAAAAATTTCAGCATTTTTAGTAATTCTCTCTCTTGTATTCTTTTCCTGTCAAAAGAACGATGATTCATTGTCAGCCGATCAAAGCGAAGCCTTGTTGAAATCGGCAGCAATTACCGTAAATGATTTAGCGGTAGAAAGCGCTGCTCAGGAAGCAAATTTCGAAACCGATTTTTATGCCGGTTACGAACACCTGCTCCGGCAGCTTGCTCATTTCAAAGGTAAAAAAGGCAATTTGCTTGCAGGTCAGGGGCATAACCACTATGTGGAGGGCGAAGTGCCTGTGGTGTCGATTGATACTGCCGCAGCAGGTTATCCGATTACAATTACAATTGAGTACGGCGATGGCATCGCAACCAACCACGGCAGGTTAATTGCCGGAACGGTGAAGATTGAAATTTCAGGAGAAAAAGACACTGACGGAAGTACGCGTAAAATATCATTTACAAAATGCGTGATCGACTCGATTGGAATTGACGGAACCAGCACCGAAACTTTCAACGGCGACAACACTACCATCCGCAAAACCACCAACACCAGCAATGTGACTTTCACTTTGGCCAACGGAACAGTACTTGAACGCGTTGGAAACAATGTGCGCGAATGGCTCAAAGGTCTGGATACACCAACCGACCGTACCGACGACATGATTCAAACCACCGGATCAGTCAATGTGAAAAGTTCAACAGGCGATACCTATGTGCGATTGATTACCGAGCCGCTGATAAACCTTGGCGATTGCCACCATCATGTGCAGGGAATCATTCAATACAGCCAAAATGGTTCACTGCTTGCAGAACTCAATTATGGCGATGGAATCTGCGATAACCTGGCCACAATGACTTCAGGAGGTGAAACTGTGGAAATAGAGTTAAAAGGCAAAATGCCAAAAGCAAAACTTGAAGGACACCCAAAAGGGAAAAAAGGAGGACGATAAGATTATATCGGTTGATGGTGTCTAAAAAGTTATCAGACTGTATATTTTTCTCTCAGTGAAACTCTGTGCTTGCTCCGTTGAGCTCTGTGATAGAATTAATTACATAGAGAATGACAGAGAAGGCACAGAGAAACACAGCGTTTTCAGACAACTTCTTTTCTTAGAGTCAGAGTCAAATTTTCAGTCTCTCTAATTGCATTTTTCATCTATCTTTGGGGCAGATGAAAAATGAATAAAGTTGAAAAAGGAAGAATTCAGGATTTTGTTTGATACCTATTTCGAGGATGTCAGAAGATACATTCTCTACCGGTCGGGTAATGATGATATTGCGACCGATATTGCGCAGGACACGTTTATGCGGATATGGGAAAAACAAATGACGATCGATCCCAAAAGGGTGAAAGGCCTGCTTTTTAAAATCGCCGGAGATATGTTTATCACACAATACCGGCGTGAACAAGTTGCCTTTAATTTTTTCAACACATTTCAACCCAACGATAAAAGTATTACTCCCGAAGACGAAATTAACTTTGAGGAACTTAAAAAGGCCTATGACGCAGCTTTAAAATCGATGCCGGAGAAACAACGCGCCGTGTTCTTAATGAACCGGATTGAAGAATTAAAATACAAAGAAATTGCCGATCAGCTTGGATTAAGTGTAAAAGCCATCGAAAAACGTATGAGCCAGGCACTCGAACACCTGAAAATCAATCTGAAAGACAAAATAACGGGCCTTATTTTATTCGTGTTTGGCGGACGTTTGAACCGGATCAAAAATGGAAATTGACAAGTGAAAAAAAACAAGGTACATATTGATACGAATGCTGTTGACCGGAAAAGCAAAGCTTTTTTCGCCGGGGGAAAATTCAACTGGAGCAAAAGCGAAGCCGACGTTTGGGCAGCCATCGAAGCCCAAATGGATGCAAAGCCACAAGGTCGTTCCTTGTTCCTGAATTTTGCACTGTCGAAATGGGCCGTGGCAGCTAGCATCGTTGTGCTTTTTTCCATTGGAAGTTTTATGCGTTTCCATACCATTAAAATTGAAACAACTGCCGGTCAGCATACAATCGTAACACTTCCTGACCAATCGAAAGTCAATCTGAATGCACAAAGTAGCCTGACTTATTATCCGTTGTGGTGGAAAATAAACCGCATGGTAAAACTGGAAGGCGAAGGGTTTTTTGAAGTCGAAAAAGGAAGGAAATTTACTGTGAATTCGGCCAAAGGGATTACCCGGGTAGTTGGAACCAGCTTTAATGTTTTTGCGCGCGAAGACGTTTACAAAGTAACCTGCGTTACCGGAAGCGTAAAAGTAAAATCGAGGTTGGGATTTGAAGCTGTTTTGAAACCTGGCAGTAAAGCTGAAATTCAGTCTGATGGAAAAATAAACGTTTTGTCAGGTATTGAAACTTTCCCCGAAGTATCGTGGAAAACAAATGTTTTTCTGTTTACTGCATCTCCTGTTCGCGCTGTATTCAAGGAAATAGAAAGACAATATGGAGTGACTATTGACACCAAAATCGACGACCTTTCGCTTTACACCGGAAATTTCACCAAAGATCAGAATGTGGAAGAAATATTGGAGTATGTTTGCCCGGCCATGGGATTAAAATACATCCAAAAATCAACGGGACAATATCTCATTATCATGGGAAATGAATGATCAGAAAAACAACCATATTACTTCTAATAATCCTCCTGGCAGCAGTCGTTTTTGCCCAACCCAAAACGATCAGGGTTGAGGCCAATAATGTGCCGCTGAATGTGTTACTGCTGCAATTGCGCAATCAATATGATTTCCAATTCTCGTATAGCGAAGATCAGCTTTCACGGTACAAAATTTCAGTTTCCAGAACCTTTGTGACAAAAGACGAAACGCTGGAATTTCTGCTGAAAGATCTCCCTTTTCAGATTAAAAAGAAGGACAATGTATTCATTATTATTTCTGACAAGAAAAAACAGCGGGAAGAACAACGGAAAGGACAGACCCAAATTACAGGTCAGATTGTAGAATCCGGCTCTTATGAACCACTTCCATTTTCACAAATACTTATTAATAACCATCCTATGATTGCCGATGTGACCGGCAATTTTAATTATACCGCCTCCGCAGACAGTTCTTTTCATGTTCGCATTTCGCATCTGGGATATTACGTTTACGATACACTCATCTATGCCAGCAATCACAGGCAATACAAACTTATTCCTTCCAGCGTAAAACTTCCTGAAGTGACCGTTCAGAATAATGTTGTGGAAAAAGCCACCATCGTTGGAGAAGTAAATGGTAAAATTACGCTCAACAACAATATTTCACGCTTTTTGCCCGGACAAGGCGATAATTCGGTATTTAATCACATTCGGCTAATGCCGGGAGTGCAGGCTGCCGGCGAGCAATCGGCCGACCTACTGATTTGGGGAAGTTACGAAGGACAAAGCCTTGTGACTTTCGATGAATTTACCTTCTTCGGACTGAAAAATTACAACGACAACATCAGCGTGGTAAATCCTTTCATGGTAAAAACCATCGAAATATTTAAAGGTGGATTCGAATCAAAATACGGTAACCGTGTGGGCGGAATCGTGAACATCACCGGTAAAAACGGCCATTTGCAAAAGCCGGTTTTCAGCCTGAATATTAATCCAACGACCATTAACGGTATGGTGGAGTTACCCATTTTTAAAACATCATCGCTAATAATGGCATATCGTCAAACCTATTACAATTTATACAATCCCGACGATTTTAATATTTTCGCGCCCACCCGTGCAAAACAAGGCGATTCGTCAAAACCCGTGCAATTGCAGGATTCAAAATTTGATTTGTCTGTTTATCCGGATGATTACCGTTTCAGGGATTTGAACCTGAAATTCAGCCATCAGTTTGACAATGGCGATCAGTTTTTTGTAAGCGCTTATGGTGGCGGCGACTATTTCCACCTTACTGCTGATGCCAATTTATTGCGTACTGTAAATCCGAAACCAGGACAAATTAATGAAACCCCTTTTGCCGTTAACTTTCTTAACAAGGAAGTAAACAGGCAACGCGGTATGTCAGCTTTATACAATAAAATATGGTCGGACAAATTGACCTCGAAATTTATTTTTTCGCATTCCGATTTTTCAAAACAATTGACCGACGAAATTCAATTGGTAAATACAAACAACCAGAGTATTTATAAAAAGGACAATACCAGTACTGAAAACAGCGCCATCGAAAATTCATTCCGTGTCGAAAATATTTTCCATCTTTTAAACGGCCATCAGATAGGATTTGGCGGAGGTTTTTATAACAACGAGGCAGCCATCGATTTTAAAACCACCATGGTACGCGATACTGTTTCAATAAATACCTTGAGCAAATTCAGGAACAACAGGGCTTTTGTATATGTTGACGATCATTTGCCGATTGGAAACCGTCTGATCCTGAAAACCGGCGCACGTATCAACATGACAACCAATCAAGTCAAACTTTTTATTGAACCGCGGATAAATGCAACTTACAAACTATCCGAACACTTAAAATTAAATGCATCGTGGGGTCGCTATAATCAGTTCGTTTATAAAGTGGCAAACGTTGACCGTGACCAGAATTACTCCTATTTATGGGTAACGAGTAACGAAAGTACGCCGGCAATTAACTCCACGCATTGGGTTGGCGGTATCAACTATTTGAAAAATAACCTGACCGTCAATGTGGAAGCCTACTATAAAATGACGCACAACATTTCCCAGCGCGTTTTCGAACAGCGTTTTGTGGTCAATAAGCGCATCGATGGTTACTTCCCTTATTCAGGCAATGCAAAAACTTATGGGATCGATCTGTTTGCAAAAAAGGATTTTGGGAAACATTCCGTTTGGGCTTCCTACACCTTGAGTGAAGCGCTTGAAAGTATCGCCGCGCTTAATAAACCGCTTCCCGGATACAAACTTGCACCGCAACATCAGCTTCATGAATTAAAGGTTGCAGGGTTGTTTAATGTTCGTCGTTTCTATTTCTCGGCTGATTATGTTTACGGATCTGGAATGGAAATTTTGCGCAAAGCTTTCACAAACGGGAACAGCAATGTTGCCTATAATCGGGTTGATGCAGCAGTAACTTATAAATTTACCCCAAAACGATTTTCCGGAGAACTGGGTTTTTCGGTTCTCAATGTGTTCGACACCCAAAACCTGAAATACGCCAACTTCAAGAACATTCAGCTAACTCAAGAGCTGGGCGATGTCCGTGTTTATTCAGATGCTGTTCCTTTTACCCCTATTTTATTCCTGAAGATGGTGTTCTGATTAATTAATCATTTTTCGCGCCTGTTCAATTGGTAAGGGCTGTTCTCCATTAAAAGCAACAATAAATGAACCTGGGAATTTTACGCTTATTCTTTTCTGTTCTGCCAATGCCTGTTCAAAATTATCGAGTTTTCCGTAGAAATATTTATGGTAAATCCCAATTTTCTTTTCCTGAATGTTTTTTTCTCCTTTGAAATTAGCAGGCTCAATTTTAATTGGTTTTGTTGATGCTGCAATTTGGACTGTAAACCATATTTGAATTTCTGAAGGTTTAACAATTTCAGTAGTGTGAATATTTTCTGTTTTGTCCTGAACTTGATTTTTTAACGGATTGGAAGTCGGGTAGGAGTTTGTATTTTGTGATGAGGCCTTGATATCCAGACATCTGTTGAAAAATTCGCCATCCAGCAGTTGAACAGGAATCTTATCACCAGCCTTGAACACATTCGGATTAAAATTTTTCTTGCCGGTAACCGATGAATTAATGGCTGTAATTTTAAACTCAGTACGACGGTTTGACTGGTGTTCGGGCTCTGTGCATTGCACTCCGTCGGCACATTTGTTTACCAGTTTTGTTTCGCCATACCCCTTTGCTGTAAGTCGCATTGGGTTAATACCATTAAAAGTAATATACCTCACGGCAGCCTCTGCGCGCTTTTGCGAAAGCTCAATATTATAATCAAAAGTTGCTCGCGAGTCGGTATGCGAACCCAGTTCAACATTGATAGGGTATTCTTTGAGAATTCGTATCAAATTGTCTAACGGGGGTTTTGCGTCCTCACGAATGAACCACTTGTCGAGGTCGTAATAAATGTTTTCAATTACAAAAACCTGGTTCAGTGCATATTTGTCGAGCAACAGATCTCGGGGAGTTTTATTTTTTTCAGAGTTACTGTCAGCCGGTATTCTGAAATTCAGGCAATCGTCAAAAAAGTCAGGTTTCATGGCTTTTACAATATAGAAATCACCTTTGGTAACCGGGGTTTCAAAATACCCATCCGGATTGGTTTTTAAAACCAGCACTTCGCTGGTGGTTGTGTTCAGTACAAAAACTGTAGCAGAATCGAGTGGAATCATCGTGTTTTTATCTTTCACATATCCGCTTATTACCGGCGATTTTAAAATTTCAGGCATGGTTGATGGTTTTTCGCCAGCTTTCGCAGGTGGGGCTATTGGAGCAGAAAGTCGGTCGTCGGCTGATGGTGTCCGGTGGTAATTTTTAAAGGCATAAATATCATCAGACCCAACTCCACCCGGACGATTTGAACTGAAGAACCCATCCGTCATATTTTTATTGAAAATCAAGCTGAAATCATCGTAAGGTGAATTGAGTGGCAATTTCAGGTTCCAGGGGGCAATCCACTGTCCGTTTACCAGATTGGTTTCGTAAAGATCGAGGCCGCCAAATCCAAGCAGTCCATCGGACGAAAAGAATAGGGTGGTGTCGTTGGCAAGGAATGGGAACACCTCATTTCCAAAGGTATTTACTGCTTCGCCCAAATTTACAGGTTCACTCCATTTGCCATTAACCAATTCTGCAAAGTAAAGGTCACTTTGGCCAAAACCACCTGGCTTATTGGATGAGAAAAATAATTTTTTGCCATTCTCGGAAACCGTTGGGTGCCCTACTGAATAATCTTCGCTGTTATATGGAAATGCCTGATAAACTATTTTTTTCTCATCATTCAGGTCGGCCTGGTAAATTTTTAACCGGTCGGTCCGGTATTCGTTGGTATCTTTTTTTGTGCTGTTTTTTAATGTACGGGTTGTAAAAATCTGGCTGTAATCGGAGGTGAAACTTGCAGGTCCATCGTGATAGGCCTGATTAAAAGTGTTGGGCATTTTTACCGGGGGAAGCAAATCTGACCAGAAATCCTGAAAGTAAGAAGTTTGCGATAAATACAGGTCAAGATACCCAAAACTTGTCCAAAGATAGTTTTTGTCGCTCAGCATATCTATGTCGCGGTCTGAAGTATAAATCAGGCCATCGCGGTAAAACACAGGTCCGAATTCTGAGTAGGGAGAGTTCAGTGTGAATGCATTTTTTATTTCTGCCGAAGGGGTCAGTCCCTCCCATTGTTTAATATCGCGGCAAAATTGGGCATAAATTTCCCCCCTGAAATCGGAAGGCGCTTTTTCAGCATAGCTCAGAAATGCTTTTTCGCCATCGTCGTAGTTGGCGAGGGTACGCAATGCCATGCCCAGGTAATAATAATTGATTGAATCAATATTTTTGTAGGTAACTGCTCTGGCATACCAGGAGCGCGCTTCGTTTACATTGTTCATCAACCGGTAGCAATCGGCCAGGCGGACAGTCGCTTCTTTTCTTATTTTTTCATCCTTATCGTCCGTCGCCTTTTTAAAAAGCGGAATAGCCTTGCTGTATTTGTATTGCTCGAAGAAAAACCGGGCTTGTTTAATTTGTGCCGAAAGATTAAGGCTACCCATCAAACAAACTGTCAGGATCAGAAGTACTATTTTATTTTTCATTGTGTCAACGATTAATCAATATTCTTATAAAAAGCAATAATTGCCCGGTATTTTAAAAATACCGCGGAGTTCTCATCCGCGATTCATACAATGGAAACTCGAAGCCCAACCTTATTTCGTGCGATCCATAGTTGACCGGTTGTAGTTCATTTAGCGACAAATCATACGAATAACCAATTTTTAACCGGTCGGTAATTTTAAATTCAGTCATAAAAGTAATAGCATTTCCTGTTAGCCATGTTTTTACATCACCTGTTCGCACCGAAGTTCCAATCCAAAATACATTGCTGAACAGTACACTCGCATTTAAGTCGAGCTGAAGTGGGGCATTGGGTGTGTACTTTGTCATCAGCGAGGGCCTGAATATAATTTTTTCGGCCAAAGGAACTGCAAAACCTCCCATCAGATAGAAGTGGCGTGTAAGTTTACTGAAAGAATTTTTTCCGTCTTTTTTTGCAAAACCGTAATCGTTCTGAAGCAGTTGTTTGGAAGAAAGGCCCATATAAATCCGGTTCGATTGATAATAAATCCCGAAATTCGCATCCGGGGTTATGCGCCGCACATCTTGAGGGTCATAAAGATAATCCGGATCTTTTGTCCTGATTTCGTTCCAGTTGAAATCAAAATATTTAAAACCAAACTGCAACCCAAAAGCCAATGAACTTTGGCTGAAATAAATCCGGTAAGAATATGTTCCCATCAATCCCTGATTATTGAAAGCTCCCAAAGCATCGCGGAAAAGATATAAGCCAAGACCGACATTTTTATTTCGCATGGCGGTGTGGGCGCTGATGGTAAAAGTCTCCGGCGCACCATCGATATTGACCCACTGTGTGCGGTTCAGCATGTCGATGGTAAACAGTTCCTTACTACCGGCATAAGCCGGATTGATCAGGAGCTTGTTGAACATGTACTGAGTGAAAAGCGGATCCTGTTGTGCATATACTGCAAGATTGCAAAAGAGGATAAACGCAAGGATTATTTTTTTCATTTGAGTGTTGTTTTGTTTTTTTTAGTTTCTTCCAGTTCTCAGATCTATCCAACCAGTATATGTTTTAACATTTTTAATAGCAACCAGATAATAATAAGTTCCATCGGGAACCCGTTTGCCTTGATTGTTTTTGCCATCCCAAACCACTGTGTTATTGTCGTAGTTTTGGAGGTCAATTATTTTGTCACCCCAACGGTTAAAAATCTTAACCTCGTTTTCCGGGAATTTTTCAATTCCGTCAATCCACCAGGTATCGTTATTTCCATCATCATTTGGAGTCAGACCGTTGTAGAATTCAAGCAGGTTGTCAATCTCTTTTTCTACAACAATCATAACCTGTTCGGTAACCATGCATCCGGTATGAACATCGGTAATTGTAACTGTGAACAAAGTACTTTCAGATAATGGCAATGTTTGGGTACGGTTCGAATTGAAATTTAAAACCAGGTTCGAAGGTTCCCATCTGTAAATATAATTCCCCGTTCCCTTATTTCCTGAAACTGAAAGTGTGGCTGATGTACCATAGAAGATAGTATCGTTGGCCATTACATCCACTTCAAGACTTTCAAAGTAAGTAATGCTTACTGTATCTCTAATTACCATGCTGTTACAGGCGAGCAGTCCGGTGGCAGTCAATACAAACTGAAGTTTGCCCACCTCACCGGGAACTGGATTATACGTTGGCTGTAAAGTATTTCCGCCGGTCAGTGTACCTTTCCCATTGGTCGTCCAGGCAATGCTGTTGTAATTTCTTGCTGAAGTTTTAACGATTTTAACAATCTCGCCCAAGCAAGCTTCATAATCATTACCGGCATTGGCTTCAGGAAGACTTTGTATTGTGAGCACAAGTTCGTCCTGAGCAGTTCCGCACGGATATTCTGACGATGCGGTCAAGCTCAGGTAAACCGTTCCGTTCATCATATCTGTTGCACTTGGGTAGTAAATTGGATTGACTTTTTTCGGATCACTGAAAGTACCTGTTCCATTCGTTTTCCAGAGTATCACGTTTGAATTTTTAACCAATGCTGATGTCAGGTCAAAAGAAGTCCCTTCACAAATGGTTGCATCATTACCTGCAGTTACGGTGGCTTGATTAACAAGGTGAAGGATGATCGAATCGACTGATTGACCGCATGGACTGGCTGATTCACCCGTGATTGTCAGCACTACAGATCCTGCAGTATAATCAGCCGTACCTGGCACATAGCTGGTGTTGAGGTTACCGGTGCTGGTAAAAGTACCTGTTCCCGAACTTGTCCATTTAATGCTTGTTGCATTGGTTTGACTGGCTCCGGTAAGTTCGAATGCTGCACCTGCACAGGCAAAAACATCTTTGGCAGTTCCGGCTTTTACAATGGCATTTCTGCTGATTGTCAAAGTCATCGCATCGTCAGCAATTGTACATGGCGCTCCAGAATTGGCAGTCATGGTAAGTATTACTGCACCATTTATGATATCAGCCTGACTTGGGGAGTAAACAGGATTTTGTGTCTTCGAATTATCGAAACTACCGCTACCACTGGTTTTCCAGTTTATTCCTGAAGCATTTGCCGCTTTGGCTGCCGAAAGGGCAAACTTACCACCTTCGCAAATTGCAGCATCAGGTCCCGCCAGGGCTGTAGCCTGTTTGATCAGGTGAAGAATTAAAGTATCACTTGATTTTCCACAAGGGCTGGTTGATTCACCGGTGAGTGTCAATGTTACATTCCCTGCGTCATAGTCAGCAACTGAGGGGTGATAAATGGCATTAAGTGAATTGTCGCCGGTGAAAGTACCTGTACCGGTGCTTGTCCATTTTATACTTGTTGCATAACTCTTTGTAGCTCCGCTAATTGTGTAATCGAAGCCTGCACAGGCAAAAACATCTTTGGCAATTCCGGCTTTCACTACCGCGTTGCGGTTGATAGTTAAAGTCATCGAATCATCGGTTGTACCACATGGCAGTGTTGAATTGACTGTCATGGTAAGGATAGCCATGCCATTAATGATATCTGCCTGACTTGGCGTATAAACCGGATTGACAATCTTTAGATTACTAAATGAACCGGTTCCACTGGATTTCCACGACACGGAAGTCGCATTTTCTGCCACCGCTGAAGTCAGGTTATAGGTTGATCCTTCGCAGATTGACGCATCATTTCCTGCTTCTGCCGAAGCCATCGGAACGAATCTGAGTTGAAGCTCATCGCTTTGGCTTAAGCAAGGACTCGCCGATGATCCATTAATAGTTAATACTACCGATCCGGTTTGCAAATCTGCCTGACTTGGCCAGTAAGTTGTATTCAGATCATTCACATCGTCAAATTTCCCACTACCTGACGTCGTCCAGGTGATATCTAAAGCGTTGCTTTGGCTGGCACCCGTAATTTTGTACCCAGATCCTGCACAAATCGAAGCTAAACCGGCAAAACCTGCTTTTACAACAGCTTTACGGCTAATATACAGCGTCATGCTGGATTTAGCGCTGGCACATTGTGATGAAACAGCCAATCTTAAGACCACTTGTCCATTGATAATATCGGCAAGACTCGGTGTATAAACAGGATTAATCCTGTTGTCGTAGTCAAACTTTCCGGATCCATCGCTGGTCCAATTAATTATACTGTTGGAAGTAGCGCTTGCGCCCGAAAGGGTGAATTTGGAACCTTCACAAATATATGAGTCAGCTCCGGCATTCGGATTCAGCGCAGCCGGATCGGCAAGAATAGTAACTTGCTGAACACAAGTAGATGAGTTTCCTGCCTGATCGGTAACGAGCCATAATATACGGCTGATCCCGGTTTTAAATGCATACGACAGTAATGTCAACTCACTGGTTTGACTATTATCCGGATTAACTACTGTATAGCTTACTGTAACTCCTGAGGTTCCTGAGCATTCGGTATAAGTTGGCGGTGTTAATGTAAGCACCGATTCACAAGCTGTTGGATTTGTAGTATTTGTAATTGCCGCAGGACAACTGATTACAGGTGCTTCACGATCAACCACAGTAACTATAAAAGGGCAGCTGGATGTTTGGAGACTTGTATTTTCTGTATTAATATAACTGACAGTACTTGTTCCACTCTGGAAAGTATAACCGCTGGCATCGCCAGGTCCAGAGCTGGTTGATCCATCAGGATTTGTGATAGTCCATTCGAGTTTGGCTGCACAATTGCTTCTGGCGAGCAATGGGGTCAAACTTCCGGCAGTAGAAGTCCAGGTGCAACTACCTTTGTCCGACCGAACTTCAAAATCAGGACGACATACCACAAATGGCCTTTCGGTATCTTCTACCTTGATTGTAAAGCTGCAAATGCTTGAATTTCCTGAATCGTCTGTCGCAGTATATTCAATTGGATAAATTCCAACAGCCAGTTTTGATCCCTGAGCCGGGCCTTTTGTCTGAACCAAAGAAACAACACTGGTACAATTGTCAACGGCAACCGGACGACTCCAGATAGCGCCTGTTTCACAAGCATCAGGAGAGAGAGAAATTGTAAACACCTGATTGCTTGAACAATTTACAAATTTCGGAGCTTCTGTGTCCTGCACGGTTACAGTGATTGTGCAAGTTGAGACATTTCCAAAAGTATCTTCGGCTTTCCATACAACATTGGTCGATCCAACCGGAAAAGTTGCACCTGCAAGACTGCTTGGATTGCCCCATGCGCCATAATTATGGGTTACGGTAAGATTTCCGTTACAACCTGAAGCAAACGCATCGAGCGAAAGATTGGGAACTACATATCCGCATTGTCCATTGGAGTTGCTGACTGTAAACGGACTCCCGACAGGACAGAAGATATTTGGAGCGCTTGTAATTGTTAATACTTTTTGGTCGGTAAATGTCGGACACGTACCGCTTCCTTCAGGAATTACGGTAAGCGTTAAAATTACATTTCCTGATTCTCCGGCTCCAGGTGTATAAGTTGGAGAAAGTGTATTTGCATTGGTTAAAGTTCCACTACCATTGTGCGACCACGAAAGACCTACATAGTCGGTAGCTTCGGCATCTAAAACGTGATATGGCTGCCTGAAGCAAACTTCATCATCCAAACCTGCAAAAGCGTAGGTGTTTCTCCATAATTTTAATACAAGATCGTCGTTTACACTGGCACAACTTCCATTTCCCCGTGCAGTTAGTCTCAATGTTACCTGAGCATAGTTTATGTCGGCTACACTTGGTGTATAGATTGTTGTAAGCGTATTGGTACTGCTGAAGGTTCCGGTTCCGCTGGTACTCCATTCCAAATTTGAATAGTTGGTAGCGGTACCTGTCAGAGTGGTTACATTCAATGAACAGTTGTTGATGTCGGGACCAAGAACTACGGTAGGCGGATCGGTAATAGTTAGCGTTTTTGTATCGGTAACAACGCTGCAAGTTCCGTTTCCTGAAGGTGTAACAGTTAAAGTTAAGGTGATGATACCAGTTTCGCCTACTCCCGGAGTATAGACAGGAGTTAGTGTAGCAGCTCCGGATAATGTTCCGGTTGCACCTGCATTTACTGTCCATAAGACACTTGCTGCATTTGATACGTTGGCATCCAAAACCTGATAGACATCGCCACGGCAAACCGATTGGTCGATACCCGCATAAGTTGAAGCACCTTTCCAGATGGTCAGAACCATCATATCGCTGAGCGAAGGAATACTACCAACACCACTGGCAGTTAGCGTAAGCTGAACTTCGCCAGTGGCAATATCTGCAGGGCTCGGAGTATAAACGGCAGCAAGAATCGTTGCATCAGCAAACGTTCCGGTTCCGTTGGTGGTCCACAAAACGGAGGCTGCATTGGCCGAAGTTCCGCTGAGGGTATAAGTTCCGGCAGTACTGCAAATAATAGCATCAGCACCGGCATTGATTGACATTGTTCCTGAAATTCCGAAGTTCGCAAAGGCCAGACTTCCGGA
>CAMDGL010000064.1 GCA_945897845.1 Chitinophaga pinensis
GGATATTCAATATCCGTCAAAAAAAGTCCGTGAGCCGGAACGGATAAACCGGCAGCCCCACGGTCTTTGCGCTCAAGCACATCCCGAAAAGCGGTAAAGTCCATTTTGCCAGTTCCCACTTCGAGCAAAGTACCGACCATGGCACGCACCATGTTCCGCAAAAAACGGTCGGCTTTCACAGTAAAAATCAAACGGCTGCCTTGCTGTGTCCATTCAGCCTGAATGATTTTGCAATTGTTGGTTTTTACATCTGTGTGCAGCTTGCTGAAACTGGTAAAATCGATGTATTCAAATAAAATCCGACATGCGGCATTCATTAGTTCCTTATCAGGTTGCTTATAGAAATACCAGGAAGTCTCATCCGAAAATGGATCTTTCTGCAAATTTATATAGTATTTATAAGTTCTTGAAAGCGCATCGAAACGGGCGTGTGCTTCAGGATCCACTTTGCTGATACTAAAAACTGACACATCTTCGTTAAGAAAGCTGTTCAGTTTATGTGTAAAATCGGGATGATCTAAATTGAGTTTTGAAGAATTGAAATGCGCGACAAAGTAGCTGGCATGTACACCGGTGTCGGTTCGGCCTGCACCCATTACCTCAATTGTTTCGCGGGTGATAGTGCTCAATGCTTTTTCCAGACATTCCTGAACGGTTGCCGCATTGGGCTGAACCTGCCAACCATGAAATCTAGTGCCTTTGTAGGCCAGCTCTATGAAATACCTTTGTGTCAATGGATTCATTTTTCACAAAAATAAAAAATGAAACCATATTCTGTTAAAGATCGCCGATTTTATTAATTTTACGGCCATTTCAAGCCAAAATAGCTTAACAAAATTTAACGAAAATTTATCCTTTTTCATCTAAGGATAGTTTATTTTCGTGTTCTCAAAAAAACAAGCAATTAAAATTATTTATCTGAAAAAATATGAATCAGGAAGTTGATATTCGCGAATTAAACGAAAGAATTCAAAGGGAGAGTTCGTTTGTTGACATCATCAGCATGGAGATGAACAAAGTGATTGTTGGGCAAAAACATCTTATTGAAAGCCTTTTGGTAGGACTTTTGTCGGGTGGCCACATATTGCTCGAAGGGGTTCCAGGATTGGCAAAAACACTGGCAATCAACACACTTGCAACAAGTATTGATGCTAAATTCTCACGCATACAGTTTACTCCCGACCTTTTGCCCGCCGACCTTTTGGGTACGATGATTTACAGTCAGAAAAAAGAGGAATTCATCGTAAAGAAAGGGCCGATTTTTACCAATTTCATTCTGGCCGACGAAATTAACCGTGCACCCGCCAAAGTACAATCGGCACTGCTAGAAGCCATGCAGGAACGTCAGATAACGATTGGCGAAAACACTTACAAACTTCAGGAGCCATTTTTGGTTATGGCAACACAAAACCCCATAGAACAGGAAGGAACCTACCCGTTGCCGGAAGCACAGGTTGACCGTTTTATGCTGAAAGTGGTGATTAACTACCCAACCAAAGACGAAGAGAAACTGATCATTCAGCAAAACTTGCTGAAACAGTTCCCCACCGCAGCAAAAGTAATGCGCCCCGAAGATATTCTCAGGGCCCGCGAAGTAGTGAAAGATGTTTACATGGACGAAAAAATACAGAAATACATTGTTGACATCGTATTTGCAACCCGTGATCCGAAAGCATATAAACTTGACAAATACGCAGATATGATTTCTTACGGAGGTTCACCCCGCGCAAGTATCAGTCTGGCACAGGCAGCAAAGGCATTCGCTTTCATCAAACGCCGCGGGTATGTAATTCCTGAAGATGTGCGTGCTGTTTGTCTCGATGTGATGCGTCACCGCATCGGATTAAGTTACGAAGCAGAAGCAAACAACATTACTTCCGAAGAAATTATTGCTGATATTCTAAATACGGTTGAAGTTCCTTAAATAATGGAAACAAGCGAACTAATAAAACGAGTCCGGAAAATTGAGATAAAAACACGTGGATTGAGCCGCAATATATTTGCCGGCGAGTACCACAGTGCTTTCAAGGGAAGGGGGATGGCTTTCAGCGAGGTTCGTGAATACCAGTTTGGCGACGACATCAGAAACATCGACTGGAATGTGACCGCGCGGTACAACAAGCCGTTTGTGAAAATTTATGAGGAGGAACGTGAATTGACCGTGATGTTGCTGATCGACGTTAGCGGATCGCGTATGTTCGGATCGGCTGACAAGCTGAAAAAGAACATCATCACCGAAATTGCTGCTATCCTGGCCTTCTCAGCTATTCAGAACAACGATAAAATTGGGGTACTTTTCTTTTCCGAAAAAATTGAAAAGTTCATTCCTCCCAAAAAAGGCCGCAGCCATATTCTCCGGATCATCAGCGAACTCATAGACTTTGAGCCAAAAGCTCGCGGAACCGACATTTCAGGAGCAATCAGATACATGACCAACGCGATAAAAAAACGGTGCACCGCATTTATCATTTCCGATTTCATTCAAAACGAAAGTACGCTGGAAAACGCGCTGTCGATTGCCAATAACCGTCACGATGTGGTGGCCCTGAGAATATACGACGAACGCGAAACTTTACTTCCCGATATCGGGATGATTAAACTGAAAGATGCCGAAACCGGTAATTATACCTGGGTTGACAGTTCAGATCGAAAAGCAAGGATGATATACAGCAAATGGTGGAACGATTTATCTGCACAACTCGACTATAATTTCAAAAGGAGCCGTGTAGATTATGTGAGTATCAGCACCAACCACGACTATGTAAGATCGTTGATTAGCTTATTTAAAAAAAGAGGATAAAAACATTTTTCAAATGAAGGTTCGAATATTATATGTCGTACTGTTTGTTTTGCTTTCAGTAAGCTTACAGCAACTTAAAGCGCAGCAAGTTACTGTAAAAGCCAGTATCGACTCAACGAATATACTCATCGGCGATCAGATAAAGCTTATCCTGGAAATTGAAAAGCCCAAAAACATGGACATTCAGTTTCCCTTGCTTCCCGACTCCATAGGCGCGGGTGTTGAAGTGGTTCAGCGCCTTGCAATTGATACCACAATGCTTGAAAATAAGGATCGCGAAAAACTGTCGCAAAGCTATTTCATCACATCATTTGACAGTGGCGTCCATCAGATTCCTCCCTTCTTTTTCAAGTTGAAATTCGACAGAATGTTGGATTCTGTTGCAACTAAAGCACTTGCATTTCAGGTATTTACGATGAAAATCGATACTACCAAAGGGCCGGTTGATATCAAACCACCCTATAGCGCACCGGTAAGTTTGAAGGAGGTCACCCCTTATATCCTTGGAATTATTCTGATTGCGGCCATCCTGTTTTTTATTTTTTATTATATCAAGTGGAAGAAAAAGAACGTTCCGCTGTTCAGAAAACCTGAAAAACCATTGGAACCGGCACACATTATCGCCTTGCGCGAACTCGACCGGATCAAAGCGCAAAAGTTATGGCAGCAGGAAAAAATCAAGCAATATTACAGCGAAGTGGCCGACACAATTCGTGCCTATATCGAAAACAGGTTCGACATTCCGGCCATGGAACAAACTTCGGCTGAAACAATCAGTGTTTTCAAGCAAAACAAAGAATTGATTGATGGCACATCGCTCGATCAGGTTCAACATATTTTAAGTCTGGCCGATTTGGTCAAATTTGCCAAATACGCACCTTTGCCCGACGACAATAACCTTACATTGATGAATGCTTATTTCTTTGTCAACCAAACAAAAAAAGTAGAAGTAAAAGCTCCTGAAAAATCCGGCAATGAGACTGACGGGGTAGAAGAAGAAGTAGCTGTATAATAATTCGAATGAAAATGAACGGAATAAGTTTTAACAATCCAGAGTTTTTTTACCTGCTTCTTGTTTTATTGCCCATGATTGCATGGTACGTCTGGAAGCAGAAAAAAGCAGGTGCCAGTATTCAGTTTTCATCAGATTTGGGTTTGGCCCGGATACCGAAAAGCTGGAAATATTATTTCAGGCACAGTGTATTTGTGCTCCAAATACTAAGTTTATCGATGCTGATTATTGCACTTGCAAGGCCCCAGTCGTCAAATAGCTGGTCGAATATAACCACCAAAGGCATAGATATTGTAATTGCACTCGACATTTCAAGCTCGATGCTTGCCATGGATTTCAGGCCAAACCGGATAGAAGCAGCCAAAGATGTTGCCACCCAATTCATTTCAGGACGAACTAACGACCGAATCGGGCTGGTTGTATTTTCGGGCGAAAGTTTTACCCAATGCCCGCTGACCACCGATCGTGCAACGGTAATCAACCTTTTTAAAGGTATTGAAAGTGGCATGATCGAGGATGGAACAGCCATTGGAAATGGTTTGGCAACTGCTGTTTCGCGCTTAAAAGACAGTGATGCAATCAGTAAAGTGGTGATTTTACTTACCGACGGCGAAAACAACCGGGGTGAAATTGCACCTGTAACTGCTGCCGAACTGGCTAAAACTTTCGGAATTCGTGTTTATACCGTTGGAGTTGGAACAATCGGGATGGCCCCCTACCCTGTTCAAACACCTTTTGGGGTGCAGGTTCAGGATGTTGAAGTTAAAATTGACGAAGTCACCCTGCAGAAAATTGCAGCAACCACCGATGGAAAATATTTCAGGGCAACCAACAACAATAAACTGACTGAAATTTATGCAGAAATCGACAAGTTGGAAAAATCGAAAATTGATGTCAAGGAATTCAGCAAAAGAGAGGAAGAATATCTGAAGTACTCCTTAGCTGCGGCATTGCTGCTAATGATTGGTATGTTTCTGAAGATTACCATTTTCAGGAATATACCCTGAGAAGAATGATAATGTTTGAATGATAATGTTTGAATGATGATTTATGAATGGAGTAACCAATCATAAATATCGAACGAGAAATAAGAAATATAAAATTTCCAATATCGAATAACCAATAACCAAAGCGAACTTGGAACTTTGAACGTGAAACTTGAAACTTTGAGAAATGTTTAGATTAGCAAACCCAGAATATTTATATGCATTGCTGCTGATTCCGGCATTGATTGTCTTTTTCTGGTATTCCAGAATACAGCGGAGAAAGGCATTGAACCGGTTCGGTCAGAAAGAAATCATGTCGGTTTTGATGCCCAACGTCAGTGCAGTGCGCCCGGCAATAAAATTCACAGTGCTTTTACTTGCGCTTGCCAGCGTCATTGTTGCCATTGCACGCCCTCAGTTCGGTTCTAAACTTAAAACGGTAAAACGCGAGGGCATTGAACTCATTATTGCACTCGATGTTTCGAACAGTATGCTTGCCGAAGACATTCAGCCCAACAGGCTGGAACGTTCTAAAAGGGCAATTTCGCAACTGGTTGACAAGTTGAGCAACGATAAAATCGGATTGATCGTTTTTGCCGGTGAAGCATATACACAATTACCAATTACTGCAGATTATGTATCGGCCAAATTATTTCTGAATTCAATCAGCCCGCAAATTGTGCCGACACAAGGTACTGCCATTGGTGCAGCAATCGATCTTGGCATCAAGTCATTCAGTCCTCAATTTACCGGAAGCAAAGTAATAATTGTGATAACAGATGGAGAGAACCATGAAGATGATGCTGTTGGCGCTGCAACCAAGGCAAGCGAGCAGTCAATCGTGGTGAATACCATCGGAATGGGATTGCCACAGGGCGGTCTTATTCCTGTCTCTTCGAACGGACAACAAGGTTACAGGAAAGACAATCAGGGCAATACCATTGTTACCAAGTTGGATGAACCAATGCTTCAAAAAATTGCACAGGCAGGAAAAGGAATTTACATCAGGGCAAACAATACCCAGGATGGACTTAATACACTTTTTAAGGAAGTTAATAAAATGGAGAAAACCGAAATGGAATCGCAGATCTACGCTGATTACGATGATAAATTTCAATATTTCATAGCCCTCGGATTGTTCTTCATTTTGCTGGATTTCCTGTTACTTGAGCGAAAAAATAAATATCTGAAGAATTTTAAACTGTTTAGCGAAAGGAAATAAACGATATGAAACGATTAAGT
The DNA here is from genome assembly GCA_945897845.1 of Chitinophaga pinensis. Lineage (GTDB taxonomy): Bacteria > Bacteroidota > Bacteroidia > Bacteroidales > Prolixibacteraceae > Aquipluma. The sequence goes on from CAMDGL010000064.1 coordinate 6,041, forward strand.
TTAATGATCATTTTTCTGTTTGCTTTGGCAATTTTATCCCATGCTCAAAACGAACGGAAATTTGTCAGACAGGGAAATAAATATTACGGTGCCGCTTTGAAGGATACCACAAAAATCGATTCGATACAATTCAACAAAGCCGAAATTGAGTACCGAAAAGCCCTTGAGAAAAAACCGGATGACCCAAAATGGAATTTCAATCTCTCGAATGCTTTGTATAAGCAAAGTAAGTTTGAAGAATCGGCTGAGAAATTCAAAGAAATATCTGAGCTGTCAACCGATAAAGTTGAAAAAAGCCGCGCGCAGCACAACATGGGCAACTCATTGCTAATGAACAACAAACTTGACGAAAGCATTGCTGCCTATAAACAGGCGTTGCGAAACAATCCGAAAGACCTGGAGACCAAATACAATTTATTGTATGCCATGGCCATGAAGAAAAAGCAGGAGGAACAGAAGAAAAAACAGGACAAAAATAAAGATCAGGATAAAGACAAGGATGGGAAGGGTCAGGGTGGAGGCCAGGGGAAGGATCAGGATAAGAAAAATCAGGATCAGCAAAAGCAGGACCAGCAGCAACAACAGCAGCAGCAACAAAACAAAATATCAAAGCAGAATGCAGAACAAATGCTACAGGCACTTGAAAACAACGAAAAGAAAACCCAGGAAAAAGTAAAAAAAGTGCAGGCATTGAAAGCAAAATCGAAACAGGTGGAGAAAGACTGGTAGAGCCAGGGGAAAAGTGGTCAGTCGCAGTGGTCAGTCTCAGTCGTAGTCGCAGACGGTCACTAATAGCCTTTGGGTTTTTGTCTTTATTGTCAGATGCTTTATCCGAAGTTACAGGAAATAGCTTGATTGTTACAAATAATAGCTGTTCCACGAATTTTAATATTGACCCATAATTTTTCGCTATTTTTGAAGCCTTGAAAAAAAAGAAACCTTGAAGAAACTATGATCAGAAAAATAAATATTCTACTGATAGCGCTATTTGTCGGATTTTCAGCAATGGCCGACAATGTTCGGTTTATAATGGAAGGGCCTGAAATAGTGGGCCTTGGCGACCAGTTCAGGTTAGGTTTTACCCTGAACGAAAAGGGCTCCGATTTACAATTGCCCGACCTGTCAAATTTTGATGTACTGATGGGACCATCAACATCGCAGAGTTCAAGTATTCAGATTATCAACGGAAAGACGACCCAATCCACCAGTTTCTCCTACATTTTTGTACTTCGCGCCAAAAAAGAAGGAAAATTCACTATTCGTCCGGCGTCCATTAAAGTTGACGGTAAAATATACGAATCGAACAGCCTTGAAATACAGGTTGCAAAAGGACAGCCTCAACAATCGTCAGGCCAGCAAAATCAAGCGGCTGAAGAAGAAGCCACTCCAACCGGAAACATCAGCAAAGACAATTTGTTTGTGAAACTGAACCTTGACCGAACCAACGTGTCGAAAGGTGAGCAAATAATGGCTACTGTCAAATTGTACCTCAGCCAGAATGTCCCGCTCAGTGGTTTCGATGAAGTGAAGTTGCCTTCGTACGAAGGATTCTGGACCAAAGAAATAGATGTTCCACAACAAGTTAATTTTACACGTGAAGTGTTCAACGGAAAAATCTATCAGGTTGGAGTACTAAAAAAAACCATACTTTTTCCGCAACAAACAGGGGCAATCCGTATCGACCCCTTCGAAATCACCTGTTTAGTGCGTCAGCGGGTAGGTCAGCAACGTGGATTTTTTGACGATTTCTTCGACAATTACCAGGTTGTAAAAGCAAAAGTTGTGAGCGATCCGATTACAGTAAATGTGAAAGATTTGCCAAATCAACCTGCAAATTTCTCCGGAGCTGTCGGTTCATTTAGCTTTTCAGGAGAATTGGACAAAAGCAATATCAAATCGAACGAAGCCGTAACGCTGAAACTTACTGTTAAAGGAAGCGGAAACCTCACACTGATCAATCCGCCAAAAATTGAATTTCCCGAAGATTTTGAAACTTATGAACCCAAAACCAGCAACCAAATTACGGCCAACGACAATGGACTAAGCGGATCAGTAACATTTGAATATCTCTTTATTCCGAGGTTTGCCGGTAATTTTACTATTTCGCCGGTTCAGTTTATCTTTTTCAATCCGGCAAGCAGGCAATTCGAAACCCGTTCAACAGAGGCTTTTAAAATCAACGTTCAAAAAGGAACTGACGACCCGAATGCTTCAGTGGTAAGTTCATACTCGAAACAGGATGTGAAAATGATCGGGAAAGACATCCGGTTTATCAAGCAAAACGAGTCTAAATTGAAACCAAAAGGAAGTTCATTTTACGGAACCTTCGAATTTTACGCCATCTATTTCCTTAGCTTGATTGCCTTTGCAGTTGTATTTGTGCTCAACCGAAAAAAAATAAAAGAAAGTTCGAACATTGCCTTGGTGCGTAACAAGCGCGCCAACAAAATTGCGCTGAAACGCCTGAAAGAAGCAGCCGGGTTCCTGAAAAACAACCATGCTGAAAAATTCTATGAATCAGTCATTAAAGCGCTTTGGGGATATCTGAGCGACAAGCTTTCAATACCGGTAGCTGAACTCAACCGTGAAAGGGCATCGGCCTCACTTCTGGACAAAGGAATTGATCAGGAAGTTGTAACTGAACTGATGAAAATTATTGACGACTGTGAATTTGCACGTTATGCACCTGCTGCTTTCTCCGGAACCATGAATGAAATTTACGATGGTGCAGCCAAAGTAATGGGTATTTTTGAAAAGCAAATCAAGTAACAACAGAAACATTTTTTTCTTATGAAACGACTATTCAATACCATACTTGCAATCCTGATAACCACTACCCTCTTTGCACAGTCCGATCTGCTGAAAAAAGCGAATGAGCACTATGTAAAAGAAGAATTCAAAGAGGCGATTGATGTTTACAATCAACTGTTAATGTCGAACCTTGAATCGAAAGAGGTTTATTTCAACCTGGGAAATGCCTATTACAAAACCGCACAATACACGAAAGCAATCCTTTTCTACGAAAGAGCCAAATTGCTCTCTCCTGACGACGAAGACATCGATTTTAATCTTCAGGTAGCCAACCAGCATGTAATTGACTCTATTCAGGAGTTGCCCGGAATTTTTATAGTCCGGTGGTGGAATTCGATCGTCAACAGCCAAACTACCGACACTTGGGCTGTTGTCAGTATTTTAAGCTTTCTGCTGTTTTTGACCCTTACAGGATTGTACTTTTTTGCAAGATCGGGCGACGTAAGGCGAATAGCATTTTGGTCTGCCTGCTTTTTGATCTTTATTTCAATTTTTAGCTGGTCGTTTGCCGCTAAACAAAAAAGCTGGATGGTCAATCATTCATATGCCATTGTGATGCAGCCAACGGTAACGGTAAAAAGTTCTCCTTCTGAAAAGGGAACCAACTTATTTGTAATTCACGAAGGTTTAAAAATAAAAATTACCGACAAACTGGGCGACTGGCTCGAAGTCAGGTTGGCCGACGGCAACAAAGGCTGGCTTCTGATCGAATCGATAGAAAGAATATAAATTGAATTCATTGACAACCATTTTCCTTAATGGTTGTTAATACCTTTAAAATTTAGAACTATGGCTTATAATTTACTGAAAGGCAAACGAGGGATTATTTTTGGAGCCCTGAATGCCGATTCAATTGCGTGGAAAGTTGCTCAAAGAGCATTCGAAGAAGGTGCATCGTTTACCTTGTCAAACACCGGAGTAGCAATGCGAATGGGCGATACGGCCAAACTGGCTGAAGCTTGCAACACAATTGCCATTGAAGCCGATGCAACCAGCGTTGAAGATTTGGAAAACCTATTTAAAAAATCCATGGAAGTGCTGGGAGGCAAAATCGACTTTGTGCTGCATTCGATCGGAATGTCGCCAAATGTTCGCAAAGGCCGTCACTACAGCGATCTGGACTATAATTATCTGACAAAAACACTGGACATTTCAGCGGTTTCGTTTCACAAAGTATTGCAGGTTGCCCGTAAACTGGATGCCATAAACCAGTGGGGTTCGGTGGTTGCCTTGTCGTATGTGGCAGCCCAACGTACTTTCTACGGATACAACGATATGGCCGACGCCAAAGCATTGCTTGAGTCGATTGCCCGCAGTTTTGGATACATCTACGGACGCGAACGCAATGTACGTATCAACACAATATCGCAGTCGCCAACCCTGACTACTGCCGGAGCCGGCGTAAAAGGAATCGGTCAGTTGCTCGATTTTTCGGAAAGAATGTCACCACTGGGCAATGCAACAGGAGACGAATGTGCCGACTATTGCATCACACTTTTCTCCGACCTGACAAAGAAAGTGACCATGCAAAACCTATTTCACGATGGTGGCTTCTCTTCAATGGGAATGAGCCTGCGTGCTTTGACTCAGTATGAAAAAGGACTTGGCTGCGAGTGCGAGTGCGGCAAAGATGAACCTTGTAACGATCACCCATTTGACTAATTTTTAACATCTTATAAATAAACAAAAACCGGCTCATCACCGGTTTTTTATTCTCAATTCCCCCTGTAATCTTCGTCCCATCTGTCCATGGGATCACCTGGAAATGAAACCGTTTTCCACGAAAACTTAAAAACACGTGGTTTTACCAGCCGTTTATAATCTGCATAACTTAATTTTATCAATTCAGTATGACTGCCGGCATTGAACGCAATGTCTTTGTGTTCAGTCAATGAATCGGCAACATAAACTGCCATACCGTATAAATTGCCAAATGGTGGCATTGCACCAATTTCGCAATCAGGAAACCGGTCTTTAAATTCGGCTTCGCTGGCCAATGCAACATTTTTTGTTCCGAAGATTTCCTTTAGACTTTCAAAATCAATGTGGTAGGAAGCCGGTAACACTGCCATTGCCATCTCACCATCGATTTTAATCATGACCGTTTTTGCAAACTCTTTACCTGAAACGTGAGCCGATGCCGCAATCTCCTGGGATGTATAGGCGCTTGAATGTCTGATTGTCAGATACCTGACATTGGTTTCATCAAGAAAGGCTTTTAGTTTTTTTACTGGCATAATCGTTTTTTTAAAGGTTAAAACAGCAAAATGAAATTTACTATTGAAGAAATTCAAAAAAAGCAACCCGAAGTCTTGAATGAAATTTTACATTAATTCTCAAAGAATGTTTCAAAAAGGATTCACAAATATTACCGTCGATTAAATAAAATCAGATTAATAAATCTTACTGATCTTCAGCTCAACCGATTGATAATAAATTCCTGAATAATAAAACCGGAAAGCAGAAGCAAATAAGGGAATGCCCATCGTGACATACAATGCGGAAAGATAGAAAGGAGAAACGATTCCGGATTTTCGGCGGGACGTAGCAGGTTTTAATGTTTGAAGCAGCTGCATTCTAGCGGTTTTCTTCTGCAAAAGCACGTCCCCGGCGCAAAGCTTGCAGGTTCATGTTCACAACGGCTTCACCTTTTCGCTCGAAAATGGTACGGATGCCATTCTCAATCTTTGAGAATTCGATGTCGATAAAAGGCGATGCAGCGCCCAGCATCACCATGTTCGAAGCGCGTGAACTGCCTACTTCTTTTGCAATTGCGTCGGCATCGATGGCAATAAAGCGGGGCAATTTCCGGATTTCGGCCAACACCAGTTCAATGTCGGGATAGTTTGGGATATTGACAAATGGAGTGATGTTGGTTACCAGATAGCCTGTTTCTGAAAGATATGGCAGATAACGCAGCGATTCCATCGGTTCAACCGACAGGATCAGATCAGCAGATCCGCCGGGAATTAAATCCGAAGAAATGGGTTGATCGGAAATGCGCATGTGCGAATAAACGGCTCCGCCACGTTGGCTCATTCCGTGTGTTTCTGCTTGTTTAATGAGCAATCCGTCGGCCAAAGCGGCCTCGCCCAATGCGGTTGCGATCGATAAAATTCCCTGCCCGCCAACTCCTGCTAATATGATGTCTGATTTCATAAGTAAATTTTAAAAGCTCCACCTAAACCCTCCCCAAAAGGGAGGGCCTTGGCGTAGCGTAAGTTCTAAATGCTTTTTTCAAAGAATATTTTCCCAATCTTCAAGTCCTAAGCTCCCTCTCCTTTGGAGAGGGCTGGGGAGAGGCTTTTGGCTGTCTATTTCTGATTCCTCTTCCTGCTACTGGCACGCTGAATGCATTCGCGGCGCGGAATAATTACAGAAACACCTTCGTACGCAAATTCCTGACGGAATAACCGAACCATTTCTTCATGATTTTTCCGCAGCGGAACAATGGTATGAATGTGTGCCGGATCGACTCCAACGCCAATGCAAATCGATTCAATTTTCCCCATTGCTGAAGAATCCTGTCCACCCGTCATCGAAACCGATTCATTGTCAGAAATAACAATCGTAATACTGGATTTTTCATTTACCGCATCGAGCAAACCGGTAATTCCTGAATGTGCAAAAGTTGAATCGCCAATCATGGCAACTGCGGGAATCAGGCCTGCATCGGCAGCACCTTTTGCCATGGTAATCGAAGCGCCCATATCCACACACGAATAAATGGTTTCGTAAGGAGGCAAGGCGCCCAGTGTATAGCAGCCAATATCGGAAAATACGCGGCCCTTTGTGTAATCGGCCAATGCTTCGTTCATCGCCACATAGGCGTCCTGGTGACCGCAACCCTGGCACAATGCCGGCGGACGGTTTGCCACTACTTCAGGAATATCGTAACCCTGGAAAAATTCTTTGCCAAGGGCTTTTGCAATCAAATCGGGATTCAATTCGCCGTCGCGGGGCAAAGTTCCGTCCAAACGACCTTTTACCGGAGTTCCATTGGCGAAAAATCCTTTCAGCGATTCTTCCACCATTGGAGCACCTTCTTCCAAAACCAATAACTCGTCGCACTCCTGATTGAGCCTTTTGATGAGTTTTTCAGGAAGAGGATATTGCGATATTTTGACCACCGGGAAAGGACAAGTTCCGTTCGGATAATGTTCCATCAGATAATTGTAGGCAATTCCACAGGCTACAATTCCGAGGCTTGTATCTTCTCCTTCTTCGTACCGGTTGTATTTTGATTCTTCTGAAAGTTTCAGGAATAAATCCTGACTTTGGAGCAATCCCTTGTATTTGCGACGGGCAATGGCCGGGAGCAGTATAAACTGACGGGGATCAACTGGCATTGAAAGCTGGTTTTCGTCTAGGACTTCACTACACTCAACTCCTGCACGCGAATGCGCCATTCGGGTTGTGATCCGGAGCATTACCGGCACTTTGGTCAGTTCCGAAAGGGCAAATCCTTCGCGGGCCATGTCGTACGCTTCCTGCTGCGACGAAGGTTCGAGAACAGGAACCATGGCAAACTTTCCGTAGAAACGCGAATCCTGTTCATTTTGAGACGAATGCATCGAAGGATCATCGGCCACTGTCAAAATCAGTCCGCCGTTTACACCTGTCATGGCTGCATTGATAAAGGCATCGGCCGCAACGTTCAGTCCCACATGTTTCATGCACGACATGGCGCGTTTTCCTGCATACGACATTCCAAGAGCAGTCTCGAAGGCTGTTTTCTCGTTGGCCGACCATTTTCGGTGAATATTTCGTTCTTCCGCTAAGGGATGATCCTGTATAAATTCGGTAAT
>CAMDGL010000065.1 GCA_945897845.1 Chitinophaga pinensis
TGGGGGCACGACTTTAAGCTAATTGTTGACCCGAAAGGCGACACTACCGAATTTGTGCGTGATCTGAAACGGATGGATCCGGAACAACGCGCCAATTGGATGAATGCCTACGAAAACGAAAATCAGGAATTTCTGAAAGCGAAACTTACAGGAAAAGCTTTGGCTGAATGGAAATACAACAGGTACATTAAAGATTACCTGCGCACTATAAAGTCGGTTGATGATGGGGTAGGAGAACTATTGGATTACCTCGATAAAAACGGATTGGCTGAAAATACAATTGTGGTCTATACCTCCGACCAAGGGTTTTATTTGGGTGAACATGGCTGGTTTGATAAACGCTTCATGTACGAAGAATCGTTCCGTACTCCTTTGTTAATTCGTTTTCCGAAAGAAATAAAGGCAGGAACAACAATCAAAAAATTGGTTCAAAACCTCGACTTTGCTCCAACATTTCTGGATTATGCCGGTGTTTCTATTCCTTCTGATATTCAGGGCGAATCGTTTCGCAAGCTGGTTTCAGGAGAAACAGGCGAATGGCGGGATGCAGTTTATTATACCTATTACGAATATCCTTCGGTACACATGGTTAAGCGGCATTACGGAGTGGCAACCGAGCGCTACAAACTGATGCATTTTTATTATGATGTGGACGAATGGGAAATGTACGATCTGGAGGCAGATCCTTCAGAAATGAAAAGTGTGTACAACAACCCGGACTACGCCGAGGTGCAAAAAATGATGCACAAACGTTTGACCGAACTTCGAACAAAATACGGAGATTCTGATGAATTGAATCAGAAGTTTATAGATCAGGCAACTAAGAAGAATTAGAAAAAAATGGGAGGCCGTCTAAAATTTAGTTTTAAGACGGCCTCTTCTCTTATCATATCTTTTCATATCTTTAAGCAAATTGAAAAAGCGATGGAACTACCAAATTTTGTAAAAAACGATCAATGGCTTGAGCCTTTTGCGCCAACCATTATTTCGCGTTTAAATATTGCCAAAGAAAAAGAGCATGAAATCCTTCGGAACGTCAGTTTGTCGGAATTTGCGCAGGGGCATAAATGGTACGGTTTACACAAAGTTGACAATCAGTGGATTGTTCGCGACTGGGCTCCGAATGCCACGGAGATATATCTTACCGGCGACTTTAATAACTGGCAGGAAACATCCGAGTATGCCATGAAGTCTGTCGGCAACGGGAATTGGGAATTAATTCTTCAGGCCGATAAAATGAGCCATGGCGATTTGTTTGCACTTTCGATGTTTTGGGACGGTGGACATGGTAAACGCATTCCAGCCTGGATCAACAGGGTTGTTCAGGATGAACAGACGAAAATTTTCAGCGCTCAGGTTTGGGCTCCAACTGAACCATACAAATGGAAGAAAGATGAGTTCCGCAGGTCGAACGAAGCGCCTTTGATTTACGAGGCGCACATTGGTATGGCCGGCGAAAATGAAAGGGTACATACCTACAATGAATTCAGAACTGATATTTTACCCCGAATCCAAAAGGCCGGATACAATACCATTCAATTGATGGCTATTCCTGAACATCCTTACTACGGAAGTTTTGGATACCATGTGTCGGGCTTTTTTGCCCCATCTTCCAGATTTGGGACACCGGAGGAATTAAAGCAACTGGTTGACGAAGCACATGGAATGGGCATTTCTGTAATCATTGATTTGGTTCATTCACATGCCGTAAAAAATGAAGTGGAAGGATTGGGAAAATACGACGGCACCCGCTGGCAATTTTTTCATGAAGGGGCCAAAGGCGAACATCCTGCCTGGGATTCGTATTGTTTTAATTACGGAAAGCCGGAAGTCATTCATTTTTTACTTTCAAATATTCGCTATTGGCTCGAAGAATTTAAATTTGATGGTTTCCGTTTCGATGGGGTGACCAGCATGTTGTATTTTGATCATGGTTTGGGCAAAGCATTTACCTGTTACGATGATTATTTTGACGGTGGGCTCGATCAGGAGGCGTTTACCTATTTTATAATGGCAAACCGGCTGATTCACGAAATAAATCCGAATGCACTTTCGGTTGCCGAAGAAATGAGCGGTTTACCGGGCCTTGCTACTCCCAATATTGACGGTGGGCTGGGTTTCGATTACCGCATGGCAATGGGTGTTCCTGATTTCTGGATCAAAACTATTAAGGAAGTTGCTGATGAACAATGGGATGTCGGAACCATTTTTCATGAGCTGACATCAAAACGGTTGGATGAAAAAGTGGTAAGCTATGCCGAATCGCACGATCAGGCTTTGGTGGGCGATCAAACCATTATTTTCAGGCTGATTGATAAGGAAATGTATTTCAGTATGCGCAAGGATCAGCCAAATCTGGCAGTTGAACGTGGAATTGCCTTGCATAAAATGATCAGACTGGCCACGCTTTCATGTGCTGGTGGCGCTTACCTGAACTTTATGGGAAATGAATTTGGCCATCCGGAATGGATTGACTTTCCGCGTGAAGGAAATAACTGGTCGTATGCACATGCCCGAAGGTTATGGAGTTTGGCCGACAATAAAAGCTTGCGTTATCATTTGTTGTCCGATTTTGACCGTGAAATGATTTCGTTGGCCAAAAAATCGAAATTGATTGAAAATCCGGAAGTAAATTGGTTATACGATCACAAGGGAAATGAAATACTGGTATATTCCAGGGGAAAATATTTGTTTGTTTTCAACTTTCATCCTTCCAGATCGTTCACCGATTACGGAATACCGATGCACGCTTCCAAATACAAAATAGTTTTGGATACTGACGATGATCGTTTTGGAGGACAAAACAGGATTGACCGGCGAATGACTTATTTTACTGTTCCTGAAAGCGGTTTAACCAGTCAGCACTATTTGCGCCTGTATTTGCCGGCCCGCACTGCATTCGTAATGGAGAAACAGGAATTCAAACGAGTTCGGTAAAAACAGTTCCAGGGTTCAGGTTCCAAGTCAATCTTCATCTCTTTGTGGATGGGTAAATCGTAAATAGTTAAATTGTAAATTGTTTTTCAATGTCATTTTTTACTGAAATAAAAATTCCGGAGTTTCCATGGAAAATGGATTATTCGAAGAGCATGATGTTCTTCGGCTCTTGCTTTTCGGAAAATATCGGTCAAAAATTGATTGATCTGAAATTTAATGTTGATTTAAATCCGTTTGGTATTTTGTACAATCCGGTTTCGATTGCCAATAGTTTGAAAATATTGCTCGAAAAACGGGTTTTTAATGAAAATGATCTGTTTCAGGATCAGGGAATTTGGAACAGTTTTTATCATCACAGCCGGTTTTCGGACGTCGATCGGGAAACTGTACTTAAACTGATCAATGAACGGATCGAATTGTCAGGTGAATTTATACTGAAAGCTGATTTTTTGGTGATCACTTTTGGTACTTCAAGTGTATATGAATTGAAAAAAACAGGGCAAATTGTATCGAACTGCCACAAGGTGCCGGCTGCCGAATTCAAACATTACCGGCTGGGGGTATATGAAATTACAGAGGCATACCGCGAATTATTGGAAGCACTTTGGAAATTTAACCCAAATTTAAAGGTGGTTTTTACAGTGAGCCCTATAAGGCACTGGAAAGATGGTGCAGTCGAAAATCAGGTCAGTAAAGCCACTTTATTGCTTGCCATCGACCGATTGTTAAATGGGTTTGGTGATTCAAAGTGCAGGTACTTTCCATCCTACGAAATTATGATGGATGAATTGCGTGATTACCGCTTCTATGCAGAGGATATGTTGCATATAAGCCCCGTTGCAACCGAATACATTTTTGATCGGTTTAGCAAGGCAATTATTTCAAATGAGAGTATGAATGTGGCAAAAGAAGTTATTAAAATCCTGAAAGCTGTTCTGCACCGTCCTGTACATTCTTTTTCAGATGAATACAAAAAATTTCTGTTGTATAACCTGGAAGAAATTATTAAATTAACAATTAATTTTCCGTATCTTAATTTTGCAAACGAGAAAATGTATCTGGAACAGAAGTTAACTGGTTTTCAGGAATCAAGGATAAATTAGTAAGCTTATAAAAGCTATTTTTGTAACGGCTTTATGCAATATTTCTTAAACACTAACTTTTCCGGAAGTTTTCGGATTAAAGACCCAAAAAGTCAGGAACTATGAGTTATCTAAAATTTGATAAAAATCAATTGGTCAATCTGGAGTATTCGCTTCAGCGTGAGTTGCTGCGTTCTAACCGTGCCGGTTCATACACAAGCACAACCATTTCAGGATGTAATACGCGAAAATACCACGGTTTACTTGTTTGTCCGCTTGAAGAGCTGGATGGAGAGAAGCATGTGTTGCTTTCGTCGTTCGATGAAACGGTGGTTCAGCACGGATCATCCTTTAACCTCGGAATTCATAAATATGAAGGAGACTATTATGAACCCAAAGGTCACAAGTACATTCGTGATTTCGATGTTGAAATAATTCCCCGAACCACATTTCGTGTTGGAGGAGTTGTATTGACCAAGGAACGTATTTTGGTTGAGAAAGAGAAACAACTGCTCATTAAATATACGCTTGAAGAAGCTCATTCGCCTACGGTTTTAAGGTTCAGACCATTTTTGGCGTTCCGAAATGTTCATCAACTGAGCAAAGCCAATATGTATGCGAATACCCGGTACACCGAAATCGAGAATGGTATTAAGATACAACTTTATGAAGGCTATCCGTTTTTGCACATGCAATTTTCTAAGGAGATGGAATTTATAGCAGCTCCTGTTTGGCAAAACGGAATTGAATATCCCAAAGAACAAAACCGGGGATACGAATTCAAAGAAGATCTTTTTGTGCCAGGGTATTTTGAATTACCCATCGAAAAAGGTGAAACGATCATTTTTTCGGCTTCAACCATTGAAGTTACAACCGGTTCACTGAAACAAAAATATACACGCGAACTAAAAAAACGAATACCCCGCGTGACTCTATTGGGAAATTTAACCAATGCAGCCCAACAATTTTTTGTTAAGAAAAATAGTCATACTGAAATACTTGCAGGATTTCCATGGTATGGGCAAATTTCCAGGCAAACCTTTATTTCTGCTCCCGGATTGACCCTTGATTTAAATGACAAGGAAACATGCGAGAAGGTATTGGATACGCAGATTGGATACCTGAAGGATGGACTGTTCCCGAAATTTCCGGGAAAGGCCGGAACCTTCTGCGATTCTATTGATTCACCGTTATGGTTTTTCTGGTCGGTTCAACAGTATTACAGGCATATAAAAGACCCCCAAAAAATATGGGGCAAATACGGTCCAGCTATGAAGTCTATTCTTTCAGCATATAAAAACGGAACTGATTTCAATATCAGGATGTTTGACAATGGACTGATATACGGAAAAGTAGAGAATGTGGCATTGACATGGATGGATTCGTATGTGGATGGAAAACCAGTTGTGCAAAGAGGTGGAATGCCGGTTGAAGTTAATGCATTGTGGTACAATGCGCTTAATTTAGCGCTCGAATTGGCAGAAGCAGAAGACGATAAAGAATTTATCAATGAGTGGAAGGATTTGCCAACCTTGGTTGCCAAATCGTTTGTAGAATTGTTTTGGAGCGAAAAGCGGCAATACCTGGCCGACTGTGTGGATGGAGATTACTGCGATTGGTCAATCAGGCCCAATATGCTGATTGCTGCCGCACTTGAATTTTCGCCTCTTGATCGTGAAAAACAAAAAGCCGTATTGAGTGCAGTAAAGCGAGAATTACTTACTCCACGCGGTTTGAGAACATTGTCGCCCAGAGATCCAAATTATCAGGGGTCTTACCAGGGGGATATCAGGGAGCGGGAATTAACCGTTCATCAGGGTAGCGTATTTCCGTGGTTCGTTTCATTTTTTGTTGAAACATACCTGAAAATACACAAACGTGGAGGATTGCCATTTGTGAAAAAGATAATTGAAGGATTCGAAGAAGAAATGACAGAGCACTGTATCGGCACAATATCCGAAATATACAATGGGAATCCGCCCCACAAGGGGAAAGGCGCAATATCGCAGGCCTGGAGTGTAGCTGCTTTGATACGTGCCAATAAATTACTCGAGAATTATGGAGAATAATGTCAACTTTTTAATTTGAATCTATGAAGGTATTGATGTTTGGTTGGGAATTTCCGCCTCATATTTCGGGAGGTCTGGGTACCGCCTGTTATGGGTTGACCAAGGGATTGGCCGAATTTGAAGATGTAAGTGTGATTTTTGTGGTACCGAAAGCTTATGGCGACGAAGATCAGTCGAGCATGAAACTTGTTGGTGCAAACGAGGTACCTGTTACCCGAAAGCAAATTCAATTCAGCAATCTTCAAGCGAAAATTGATTTTTATGAAGTTGAATCCGGAATGATTCCTTATGTTGATCCCGAAGAGTTCTGGAAATTAACAACCAAGGTGGTTTCAGAAAAAACGAAGTTCGTCGAAACCAATTCGGAGGGCAAAATCAATTTCTCCGGAAAATATGATCAAAACCTGTATCAGGAAATTTACAACTATTCGATTGTTGCCGAGGTGATTGCCCGCGACAATGAGTTTGACGTAATACATGCGCACGATTGGCTGGCTTATCCTGCTGGTATTGCTGCCAAGCGTATATCTGGAAAACCACTTGTGATACATGTTCACGCTACCGATTTCGACCGGAGTGGCGGCAGCGTAAATCCCACTGTTTATGCCATGGAAAAGGAAGGAATGGATGCTGCCGACCAAATAATTACGGTAAGCAACATGACCCGAAACATTGTAATCGAAAAATACAATATCAATCCAGACAAGGTTACCACCGTCTATAATGCTGTTGAACCTTTGTCTCAGGAAGAAAAAATAAAGCTAAAGAAAGGGGTGGATGAAAAGATTGTCACCTTTTTGGGACGCATTACCATGCAAAAAGGACCTGAATATTTTGTTGAGGCTGCAAACATGGTACTGAAAAAGATGAACAATGTGCGCTTTGTGATGGCCGGAAGCGGCGACATGATGAATGCGATGGTTAAAAGAGCAGCTGAATTAAAAATAACCGATCGGTTTCATTTTACCGGCTTTTTGAAAGGCGACGATGTTTTTGATATGTTCCGGATGAGCGACGTATTCGTGATGCCATCCGTCTCAGAGCCATTTGGCATTGTGCCGCTCGAAGCCATGCAATCAAATGTTCCTGTGATTATTTCATATCAGTCGGGCGTTTCCGAAATTCTGAAATATGCCATTAAAATTGACTACTGGGATACTTATGCCATGGCCGATGCAATTTATGGACTGATTAATTATCCGGCACTTCACAACATGTTTAAAGAACATGGTAAAGCCGAAGTTGATAACCTCCTTTGGAAAAACTCAGCTAAAAATGTACGGGATGTTTATCTCGCAGCAATTGGAAATGACTAACAAGAAAAAACCATAAATATGAAGTCCATCTGTTTCTATTTTCAGGTTCATCAACCATTTCGTTACCGTCGTTATCGTTTCTTCGATATTGGTAACGATCATTACTATTACGATGATTATGCCAATGAATCTATTCTTCGCAAAGTTGCCGACCGCTGTTACCTGCCGGCCAATCAAATGATGCTTGAACTTATAAAAAAGCACAAAGGTAAATTCAAAATTGCCTATTCCATTTCAGGATTAGCGCTTGAACAGTTTGAATTGTATGCGCCAGAAGTGCTCGATTCATTCAAAGCTTTGGCAGACACAGGTCATGTGGAATTTTTGTCAGAAACCTATTCCCATTCATTGGTTTCGGTCAAAAACAATGATCTTTTCAGGCAGCAGATACTAGAACATGACAGACTGATCGAAAAATATTTTGGACAGAAACCAGCTGTTTTTAGAAATACCGAATTGATTTATTCGGATGAAATTGGTGAACTGATTGCTGATATGGGTTATAAAGCGATGATAACTGAAGGTGCAAGGCATATTCTTGGATGGAAATCGCCTAATTTTCTGTACGTCAATGCGATTAACCCAAGGTTGAAAGTGCTGATGCGCAATTTTAAATTGAGCGATGACCTTGCTTTTCGCTTTTCGAATCAAGGGTGGAACGAATATCCATTGACTGCCGAAAAGTATGTTGGATGGATCAAAAGCATGGAGAAAGATGAAATATTTAATATTTTTCTCGATTACGAAACATTTGGAGAACACCAGGCCGCCGAAACCGGAATATTCAGTTTCATGGAGCAATTGCCTGATGCTGTTTTCAAAAATTCAAAGATAACTTTTGCTACTCCCTCTGAAATTGCTGCTAAATTCCAGCCAGTATCAATAGTAAGTGTGCCAACGCCAATTTCCTGGGCCGATGAAGAACGCGATCTGTCGGCCTGGATGGGAAATGAGCTTCAGGATGAGGCGTTAAATAAAATATATGAATTGGCCGACCGCATGAGCAAGGTAACTGATCCTGCAATGATTAAAGACTGGAATTATTTGCAGGCCAGTGATCATTTTTATTACATGTGCACCAAGTTTTTCTCTGACGGCGAAGTTCATAAGTACTTCAACCCTTATGAAAGTCCTTATGAAGCCTTTATCAATTATATGAATGTATTGAGCGATTTTAAATTAAGGCTTAATACTTTTGCCCCTGAAAGCAAATCGCAACTTGAAATTGCAGGGCTCAATAAAATACTCGAGGAAAAAGAGGCAAAACTTAAAAAATACGAACTCGAAATCATTTCGTTGCAAACAAAACAAAACGTTCAGCGTTCTGTAAGTTCAGTTAAAACTGTAAAAGAGAAATCCCCCGGTAAGAAAAAATAGTAATAACCAGAATTTAACACCATTTTAACATTCCACTTTTCGGAGAAGTGTTTTTTTGACTTCTTTTGCATTTTGTATTTTTTACATTATTCAATTGCATAAAGATAGTAGGAGGAGAAGATGGAAGAAGGTGTTGAGTTTTTAAATCATTCAATTGTGGATCAACCAGTTTGGAAAAAATTATTCGTCGAATCGAATATTCCGGAGAAATTATCATCGTTAAAAGAATTAAGCCGCAACTTGTGGTGGGTGTGGAATACAGAAGCGCGTGAGTTGTTTCAGTATATAGATGCCGAATTATTTGAAGAATGTGAACACAATCCGATTGTGTTGCTCGAAAAAGTAAGCTATCAACGTTTTCTTGAACTTGAAAATGATGAAAGTTTTATACTTATATTGAACAAAGCTTCGAATTTACTACATAAATACCTGGCTGAAAGGCAAATTCTCTCCGGTCCGTCTATTTCTTATTTCAGTATGGAATATGGACTACACGACAGCCTGAAAATTTTCTCGGGTGGTTTGGGTATTCTTGCAGGCGATTACCTTAAAGAAGCGAGTGACTCGAAAGTGAACCTTACAGGTGTCGGACTACTTTACCGTTATGGTTACTTCCGACAGAATATTTCGATTACGGGCGAACAGATGTCATATTACGATGCCCAGGAGTTTTCGAAAATACCTGTCGTTCCCGCATTCGACCGAAATGGCGAATGGGTAAGTGTTCAGGTTGAATACCCCGGCCGCTCTGTTACCGCCCGTGTTTGGCAGGTTAACATTGGTTCGGTGAAATTATTCCTGCTGGATACAGATTTTGATGGCAATTCCGATGAAGATCGTTTTGTTACGCATCATTTGTACGGCGGCGATAACGAAAACCGTTTGAAACAGGAATTATTGCTTGGCCTTGGCGGGATTCGTGCACTAAAAAGATTAGGTATTGATTCAGACATCTATCATTGTAACGAAGGACATGCGGCAATGATCGGTTTGGAAAGAATTAAAGACCTTGTTGAAGAGAAATCACTAAAATATTTGGAAGCCAAAGAAGTAGTGAGGGCATCAACGTTGTTTACAACACATACACCTGTTCCTGCCGGACATGATTCTTTCCATCAGGACCTTTTCAAAAGGTATATGGAAAGTTATCCCCCAAAAGTTGACATTACCTGGGATGAATTCATTAGTTTGGGCAAAGCCAATCAGTATGAAGATCACTTCAATATGAGCTACCTCGCCTGTAACCTTTCACAGGGCATAAACGGAGTAAGCCGCTTGCATGGTGATGTATCCAAGGATATATTCCGTCCGTTGTACGAAGGGTATCTTTCCGAAGAAATTAACATTGGTTACGTTACCAATGGTGTGCATTATTCAACCTGGGTTGCAAAGGAATGGAGAGAACTTCATCAAAAACATTTTGGTCCTAAATTTCCGGAAGAACAACTTGATTTTGATCTTTGGGATAACATCTACCAGGTTCCTGATGAAGAAATCTGGAGCATGAAACAAAATCTTCGCTTGAAAACGATTGGGTTTATCAAACAGCGGTTTACAAATAACTGGATCAAAAGGAACGAAAATCCAAAGCAAATTAATGAAGTGCTTGGAAAATTGAACCCTTACGCACTCACAATTGGTTTTGCAAGACGTTTCGCAACCTACAAAAGAGCACATTTATTGTTCCGGAATCTTGATCGTCTGTCGAAACTCGTTAACGATCCGGCCAGGCCAGTTCAGTTTATTTTTGCAGGGAAAGCACATCCGGCAGACAAAGCCGGTCAGGATTTGATTAAGTATATTGTCGAAATTTCAAAACGTCCGGAGTTCATCGGCAAGATTTTATTTGTTCAGAATTACGACATGAACCTGGCAAAAATGATGTTGCAAGGTGTAGATATCTGGATGAACACTCCAACCCGCCCACTCGAAGCATCGGGTACCAGCGGCGAAAAAGGGGTGATGAACGGAACCATTCATTTTTCGGTACTCGACGGATGGTGGGTGGAAGGTTACAAAAAAGATGCAGGTTGGGCACTTTCGCAAGAGAATGCCTATGATGTGAATGAACTTCAGGATGAATTGGATGCTGAAACCATTTACAATATTTTTGAAGAAGAAATTTTACCGGCCTTTTATACACGAAACATTAAAGGTGTTCCGGAGAAATGGGTGTCTTATATCAAGAACACATTTGCGCAGGTTGCTCCAAATTTCACAACTGCCCGCATGATCCGCGATTATCAGGATCGGTTTTATAATCCTCAGGCCAAGCGTTCTGCACGGTTAAATGCATCAAACTACACATTGGCAAAAGAAATTTCGCAATGGAAAATTAATGTTTCATCGGTTTGGGACCAGATTGAAGTGAAGAATGTGCAAATGACCGATGGCATCACCAATGTATTGAAAATCGGAGAAAACTATCCGGCTAAAGTTGTGGCCGATCTGAAAGGATTAAATCCAAAGGACGTAGGCATCGAAATGGTAATTACTGAGAAGGGAAATGATGACGCTTTTGAATTGGTGGATTGTCTGCAGTTTGACATCGAAAAAATAGAAGGGTCGCTTATTACTTATAAATTAAACCTGCAACTCATGAATTCAGGCGCTTTTAGCTACGCGGTCAGGATGTATCCGAAACACGAGGAATTGCCTCACAGACAGGATTTCCATAACCTGAAATGGATTCATTAAAATACATCGATAAAACAAAAAAAGGTAGCTATCAGCTACCTTTTTTGTTTTGAGGATTTTAGCAATTGTGCGGAAGATGGAATCACCGTTTGCACTTTTATCTGCACCTTTGAAATTTGATTCAAATAAATGAAAAAACATCTTTCCCAAACAATTTTTCTGGCCATTGTTGCCTGTCTTTTGTGGTCGTCAGCCTTTGTTGGGGTTAAGATTGGCCTGAAATACCAGACTCCGCTTCAGTTTGCCGGGATTCGCTTCATCATTTCCGGTTTGATGTTGATTCCTTTTGTAAATAATTTTGCGCGTTTCAGGAAAGAGGTAATTGAGAATTTTTGGTATGTATGCTTGATCGCTTTTTTGCAGGTTATCCTCCAATATTCGCTTTTCTACATAGGAGTCAGTATGGTGCCGGCTTCCATTGCAGCCATGATTGTTGGATCTTCTCCACTGTTTATTGCATTTACATCTCATTTTTTCAATACAGGCGACCGGATGGACTGGTTTAAAACCGGCAGTTTTTTGTTGGGGATAATTGGGGTAGCTGTTATCACACTCGGACGCGACCGCCTTCCTTCAGGAGCTGAAATAGCATTGACAGGTGTGATTTTATTGTTGCTGAACAATGTGGTATCCGGAGTCACCAGTGTGGTTGTTGCCCGGAAACAGCAAACCATTTCTCCGATGGTATTGACCTCAGCGTCCTTATTTTTGGGTGGTATTTTTCTTTTTGTGGTTTCTATCCCGATAGAAGGGCTTCGTTACAGCGTTTTTCCTGCTGAATATTTTGTAGCTCTTGGCTGGCTGAGTTTTTTATCGGCTGCTGCATTTACAATTTGGAATACATTGCTTCGCAGGCCAAAGGTGAAAGTTTCGGAGCTGAGTATCTGGAAATTTTTGATCCCCGTGGCCGGAGCTATTCTCAGTTGGTTGATCCTTCCCGACGAGTCTCCTGATTTAGTTTCTGTTTCAGGAATGATAATAATTGCATCCTCTTTGCTAATTCTGAATTTACCAAATCTCAGGAGAAAAATTACCTTCAGGAAAGCGGGCAATTAGCCCTTCCATGTTTTAAATTGATAGCTATATTAACAATTTGTTTACAAATTGTTACCGGTGGTGTGGTAAATGATTCAATTTAGTGAAAATATCTAATTTAGGCTTCGACTAAAGAATTGAGTATGCTGTCATATAACATTTAGGCTGGTTGATCATTCAAGTCATTAATTGTTAATTTCGAGACTTTCAAAAATCATTGAATAAACACAATTATCTAACAGCAACTTTGTTGCATAAAACCCAAGAACTATGAATTCTATTTTCTGGTTGGTGCCTTTCAGTTCTATTCTGGCACTTTCTTTTGCATGGTTTTTCTTCAAACAAATGATGAAGGAAAGCGAAGGTACTGATACAATGAAAAAAATTGCCAAGCACGTCCGCGACGGAGCGATGGCTTATTTGAAACAACAGTACAAAGTTGTAACCATTGTTTTCATTGTAATAACCTTGTTGTTTGCCATCATGGCATACGTACTGAAAATTCAGAACCCATGGGTTCCGTTTGCCTTTTTAACCGGTGGTTTCTTTTCCGGGTTGGCAGGTTTCTTCGGAATGAGAACTGCAACCTATGCTTCGGCACGTACAGCCAATGCCGCACAGCGTTCGCTAAATGACGGACTCCGTATTGCTTTCCGTTCAGGAGCGGTTATGGGTCTGGTTGTTGTCGGACTTGGATTGCTTGACATTTCGATTTGGTTCTACGCACTTCAATTTGTAATTGGTGCGCTCGATTCAACAACCAATTCGATGATTTTGGCCGATCCTTCCATGAAATTAATCATCATTACAACAACCACGCTGACTTTCGGTATGGGTGCATCTACCCAGGCATTGTTCGCACGTGTTGGTGGAGGTATTTTCACCAAAGCAGCCGATGTGGGTGCTGACCTTGTTGGTAAAGTGGAAGCCGGAATCCCTGAAGATGATCCACGCAACCCAGCTACAATTGCCGATAATGTGGGCGATAATGTGGGTGATGTTGCGGGAATGGGCGCCGACTTGTACGAATCGTACTGCGGATCTATTCTTTCCACTGCCGCTCTTGGCGCAACTGCCTTTGTAGCTACAAATCTTGCTACAATCGGAATCGTAGTTAGTACGGAAGAAGCTTTACAAATTCAGTT
>CAMDGL010000066.1 GCA_945897845.1 Chitinophaga pinensis
GTGTGGGGCGATGAATTCAACACTCCGGGTTTGCCCGACAGCACAAAATGGGATTACGAAGTTGGCAAAATACGCAATTCCGAATTGCAGTATTACACCTATAAACGCAGCGAGAATGCCCGTATTCAGGATACCGTTCTGATACTTGAGGCGCGCAAAGAACCTTTTCAGGGTGCAGCCTATACATCTGCAAGTTTAATTTCAAGATACAAAGGCGATTGGTTGTATGGCAAATTCGAATTCAGTGCCAAAGTGCCCGGTGGATTAGGAACCTGGCCGGCAATATGGATGATGCCAACCGACAGCGAGTACGGCGGATGGCCCAAAAGTGGTGAGATAGACATCATGGAATATGTTGGTTTTGATCCTTCCAAATTACATTTTAACGCACATTTTGAAGGAACAAATGGCACAGGTCATCAGAGTTCGGGTACGCAAACCACATACAACCAGCCTTACACCAGGTTTATCACCTTTACATTTACATGGTCGCCAACAAAACTGGAATGGTATGCTGACGGAGTAAAAAAACACACTTACAATAAACCGGCAGGTGACTATAGAGTCTGGCCTTTTGATAAGATGTTTTATATGATCCTGAACCTGGCTTATGGCGGAAGCTGGGGAGCTCAGCAAGGAATCGACGATACAAAACTGCCACACAAATTTTACCTCGATTACGTCAGAATTTATCAATTACAGGAATCGGAAGGGCCATTCTCTTTAAATATTGAACCTGCAACGGGCGGCACTATTGAAATATCTCCCAAATTGGAATCTTATCCTGAAGGAACAATGGTTACGCTGACGGCTAAACCTGAAGAAGGTTATGAATTTGATAAATGGCTGCATGTGGGTTCCGCCAATCCCTTAATAATAGACATTTCGAAGAACACCATCCTGATTCCGGGGTTCAAAAAAAAAAATGAAATAATCACAAACGGCGATTTCAGTCAGGGAACGAAGAACTGGGGGAACTGGTATTTCCAAACTACACAATGGAAGGCTACCGGAACAGTGGTTGACGGCGTGTATAAAATTAATGTAACACAACCCGGCACAGCTAATTGGCACATCGTCGATCAGCAAGTGGGAATTCCATTGGTGAAAGATGTCACTTATCTCATTACTTTTGACGCGTGGGCCGACAATCCAAATTCGATGGATGTTTTCCTTTCGAAAAACCACTCCGA
This sequence comes from Chitinophaga pinensis, assembly GCA_945897845.1. Taxonomy (GTDB): domain Bacteria; phylum Bacteroidota; class Bacteroidia; order Bacteroidales; family Prolixibacteraceae; genus Aquipluma. The sequence goes on from CAMDGL010000066.1 coordinate 1,194, forward strand.
CTATGGAAACTACTATTCTACCGTAAAAGCCATAACCACAACAAAACAAAAATTTTCGTGGACGGTAAAAATGACTCAGGCAAGCGATCCCAACTGTCGCTTTGGGTTTGGAATGGGCAAGTTTACCGGCAATGTTTACTTCGACAATATAAGCATCGAAAAACTGATACCAGCAGGAATGAAACAGATCAGCGGAACTCAGGATGACCAATTTGAGCTCTTCCCAAATCCTGCGAATGAATTTCTGGTGTTAGCGAATAAATCAACAAAAACCTTGCACCCAACTGTCAAACTATACAATCTTCAGGGCCAAATAATTTCAAATCTGTGGGAGAAAAATCCAATAATGGCTGGTCAGCAAATTAGGGTAAACCTGATTGATGGTAAAGTTGTAGATGGTATTTACTTTTTAAACATTTCAACTCCTGAAAAATCCATAACGAAAAAATTAATCATTGGACATTCTGAAGATTAATCATTCTCGTAAAATACAATGTTGGCAGCCTGTTCAATCAGGCCGTCTATCCAAATACCACATTTTCCTTGATGAAAAGCATTAAAATCGTCAACGTAATGACTAAATTACTAGTAAATTCGTCATTACAATGACTGAATTAACATTAAATTCGTCATTGCAAATTAATTTCCTATATTTGCCATACAGCAATACTCACAGAATATGAATGCGTTAGACCGAATTTTAACAAGAAAAATCAAAAGCAAGCTGTTGCCGAATAAGGTTGTCCTTCTATTTGGAGCAAGAAGGGTTGGTAAAACGGTACTTATCCGTCAAATTATTCAGGATTTTGAAGGCAAAGTAATGATCTTAAATGGTGAAGACGAAGACTCAATTGCACTTTTGAATGAAAAGAGTATTTCCAATTATCGAAATCTCCTTAAAGGAATAGATCTTCTGGTAATTGACGAGGCACAAAACATAAATGAAATCGGATTAAAATTAAAACTAATGGTTGATGAAATTGATCAAATCCGAATCATTGCCAGTGGTTCATCCTCATTCGATTTGAACAACAAAGCCGGAGAACCATTGGTAGGGCGAAGTTTTACCTACTTGCTTTTCCCATTCAGTCAGCAGGAACTTTCAGTTTTGGAGAACCTACTCGAAACCCGAAGGAAGCTGGAATCCAGACTAATTTATGGAACTTATCCGGAAGTGGAATTGCTGGAAAGTAATGAAGATAAAATGGAGTATTTAAAAGATATGGTGAATTCGTATCTCCTGAAAGATATCCTTGCCATTGAAGGAATCCGGAATTCAGGAAAAATGAGAGAACTCTTGCGTCTGATAGCTTTTCAGACCGGCAATGAAGTGTCCTATGAAGAATTGGGCAAACAATTGTCGATGAGTAAAAACACTGTAGAAAAGTACCTTGATTTATTATCTAAAGTATTTATTATCTACCGTTTGGGCGCCTTTTCACGAAACTTGCGAAAAGAAGTAACCAAAGCAGGAAAATGGTATTTCTACGACAATGGAATACGAAATGCACTGATCTCGAACTTCAATCCGCTTGTTTTACGTCAGGATGTTGGTCAATTGTGGGAAAGCTACCTGATTTCGGAGCGCATGAAGAACAAGTATTTCAATATAGAATCGGTTGAATATTATTTTTGGAGAACCTACGACGGACAAGAAATTGATTTAATTGAAGAATCCGGCAATCAGATTACAGCAATTGAAATCAAATATTCAGAAAGAAACGTGAAGATACCCAAGGCTTTTTCAGAAACATACCATGAAGCATCATTCAAACAAGTACACAAGGAAAACTATTTGCAATGGTTGTTAAATACATAAAACAGCCATTATTGCCCGAAAAACCTAAAACTAAAACGATGAAACTCAATTTCAAAAAACAATCAAAAAGTATTGGTCTCATTCTCTTGCTCGTTGTTACTTTTCCTTTGGCAGGAATCGCGCAACAAAAACTTCCAACGAAACTAAAGACCAGCCTGAATGCCTACTCTTTCAATGGCCCGTTAATGAAAGGCGAAATGAACCTTGACCAGCTTCTGGAATATTGCGCAGCCAATCAGTTCGATGCGGTAGATATTACCGCCTATTATTTTCCGGGTTATCCTGAAGTTCCATCGGATGAATATTTGTACCACATCAAACAAAAGGCATTTTTGCTCGGTCTTGAAATCAGTGGAACCGGGGTTCGAAATGACTTTACTGATCCTGATCAGGCCAAACGAAAAGCAAGTGTTGAGTTGGTGAAAAAATGGATCATCGCTTCCGAAAAAATGGGAATTCCTGTCATTCGCGTATTCTCCGGAGTGGCAGATACCAAAGATATTCCGCGTGAAAAGGTTGTAGATTATATGGTGAAAGACCTGAAAGAATGTGCTGAATTTGGAAAAGCTCATGGGGTAATGGTAGGCATTCAAAACCACCACGATTTTATCAAAACTGCCGACGAGACGATCGAAATCATCAAACGCGTTAATTCCGACTGGTTTGGCCTGATTCTGGATATTGGCAGCTTTCGCACCGACCCGTACAGGGAAATAGAAAAGACAATTCCATACGCGGTAAGCTGGCAGTTGAAAGAAAACTTATACGTTGATGGTTTGGAGCAAAAAACCGACCTGAAAAAACTGATGCAAATTATTCGGAAATCCGATTATCGTGGATATATCCCATTGGAAACGCTGGGTGCTGGTGATCCGAAAGTGAAAGTTGCAGGTTTCCTGAAAGAAATAAAGGAGGCAATGAATGAAGTTGGCGAATGACCGGAAACTGTTAAAGAACTCTTAAAGTTTAGTTAAGCATTAAACCTTTTATTTTCAATTCCATCCAAAGAGAAAATAAAGTAAAATTTCAGAAAACAAATTTTAAAAATTAGAAATTATGAAAACAAAAATTTTAATGCTTGCAGTATTGTTGAGTATGTCGGTTGTAACATTTGCACAACCCGCTGATCGGGGCGGTAAGAAACCCTTTATTGAACGAGATAAGGTATTGCTCATGAATAAAGGACAAAGAGGACCAGGCGATGCATTGAACCTGACAGTCGAGCAGAAAGAAGCCTTTAAGAAAAGTATGCTGGAAGTGCAGAAACAATTGCAACCAATCCGTAACGAACTTGGTGAAGCCATGGCCCGCCAGAAAACACTGACAACTGCTGAAAAACCAGACTTGGGAGCAATCAACAAAAACATTGAAAAAATCGGTGCGTTAAAAATTGAAATGGCCAAAATTCAGGCAAAACACCACCTCGAAATGCGGGCCCAACTAACCGACGAACAGCGACTGAAGTTTGATGCACACAAGGGAAAAATGATGCAGGACAGAAGTCCGAAAGGAATGAAACATCGCATGAGAATGCAAGGATAAAAGTTAAAAGAAAGGGAGGTCATTTCTGAACCTCCCTTTGCAATAACCCCTAAAAATTAACCCCTAAAAAAAAGTGCTTTTACAATGAGCGAAGCCATCTTCGGATTTTCCTTTAAACGACGGGTCGAATAACCGAACCAGTCTTTACCGAAGGGGACATAAACACGCATTTTGTGTCCTTGTTTCACAATACTGCTTCTGAGTTCGGGAGTGACACCGTACAGCATCTGGAACTCATATTTTGTTTTGTCAATATTCTTTTCTTTGATAATCTCAAGCGCCTTTTCAACCAGTTGTTTGTCGTGGGTAGCAATTCCAACATACATATTGTGGTCGAGCATATAATTCAGGTCGTCAATGTAATGTTCCTGAACTTCTTCGAACGACTTAAAGGCAATTTGCTTCGGTTCAACATAAATTCCTTTGCATAGCCTGAAATTGAGTGGATCTCCGTTTACATGAATATTGCTCATATTCAGTAAATCGTTTTTTGTCCGTCGCAAATAAGCCTGTAAAACCAAACCAACATTGGCCGGATATTTTTTCTGAAGGTTGCGATAAAGGTCAAGTTCAATATCCACGCATTGCGAATCTTCCATGTCGATGCGTATAAAGCTTTTCTTTTCGGCTGCCTTTTTAATCACCTCTTCAATCTTGGCCAAACAAACATCCTTGTCAATGAGCAAACCGAACATGGTAGGTTTTATCGAAAAATTCCCAACTATTCCTTCGGAGGTAAACCTTTCAATAATTTCAATGTATTGCTTTTTATTCTCTTCAGCCTGCTCAATGGTTTTGATGAATTCACCAAGCAAATCAACTGTAACTTCAATTCCCTGTTGGTTCAATTGTCGGCAAGCCTTGATCCCGTCTTCAATTGTTTCCCCGGCAATATAGCGTTTGGAAAAAATCCAGATCAGCTTCTGGGGCATGTATGGCAGTATGTTAGCGAGTAATTGATTTAACATGATGTGTTGGTTTCAATTCAAATTTCATAATGTAAAAATACTCCACCTTTAGACTTGAATTCAATGATGTTTATCAAGGTAAACTTATGATTTTACGCAGCTTTTTATTTGTTATTTCTCCTGACAACCCAATCGGACGTGGAGGGGAAAAATAATCCTGATAAAAGGTGTTTCCTGACAATTAATTTTTATTTTTGGGCAAAATTTATTGATTCGACGTATATGAAGAATACATCTTTAGTACTTATTGGTATTTTGTTTATTGCAGTTGCAGGTATCTATATTCTGCATTTCAGTGGGAATAAATTGAATGGTTCCGGAAAAGATGGGTCTAACGAAGGCGGAGCTTCTTCCGAATTAACGATCGCATACATTAAAGTTGACTCGCTTGTTGTTAACTACGATTTTGCCCAGGAAATGCACGACGGTTTTACGAAACAACAGGAAACTTTTGCAAAAGAATACAGTGACAAACGTACTCGTTTTGAGTCTCAGGCTGCCTCTTTTCAGGAAAAAGTTCAGCGTGGCGGATTCCTTACACAGGAAAGAGCAATGCAGGAGCGCGACCGTCTGATGGGTGAAGAACAACAGATTACCAAACTTGACCAGGAATTATCTGCCAAACTATCTCAGATACAGGCTGAAAACAATAAACAGTTATTGGATAGCCTTATGAATTATTTGAAGATATATAACAAAGACAAAAAATACAGTTATATTCTGAATGCTGGCGAGGTGCTGATTGGCAACGAATCGCACAATATTACCAAAGATGTTTTGGTAAATATGAATGCCAGGTATCAGAAAGCAAAGACAAAATAACTGATAACACGAAAAACAAAAAAAATCCGAAAGTCCTTCGGATTTTTTTTGTTTTACAGGAATATTTACTCAAATAAAATTCCACTAATGTTTGGCGACCGGTACATTCAAAATAACATTGTTTATCCACCATTCATCAAAGAAGTGGTCTCCCCTTCCCTTTCGATGATTGTAATGATTCCGTGCCTGAACGAACCTGAAATAATAAGGACGCTCGAATCGGTTTGGGCTTGCGAGCCGGTTGATTCGTATTGTGAAGTACTGGTTATTGTTAATGATTCGGAAAGCAGTCCGGAGCCGGTAAAAGCAATCAACCGCAAAACATTTACTCAATTATTGGAATGGAAGCAGGTAAACGACCGCAGCAACCTGGTTCTGCATCCGTTTTATGCTCCTTCAGTACAGGCAAAATTTGCAGGCGCCGGTATGGCCCGAAAAATTGGTATGGATGAGGTAATTCGTCGATTTAATGCGATCAACAGACCTGAAGGCATAATTATTTCTCTTGATTCCGATTGCCTGGTTTCTTCCAATTATCTGAAAAATATTGAGACCGTCTTTTCCAAAAACAAATCATGTTTTGCAGCTACCATTAACTTCAGACACCGTTTTGAAGAGATGGATGACCACAGGCAGGAAGCTGGAATCCGATTGTACGAGGATTATCTCCATTACTATAAACAGGCTTTGGATTTCGCTGGATTTCCGAATTCAATTTATACCATCGGTTCTGCCTTTGCAGTGAGAGCTGAAGCTTACGTAAAACAGGGTGGCATGAACCGGCGGCAGGCTGGCGAAGACTTTTACTTTTTGCACAAACTTACCAAATTGGGTCAATTGACTGAAATTACAGATGCATTTGTTTATCCTTCCGGACGTGTTTCCGACAGGGTTCCATTCGGAACCGGAGCCGCAATGACCAAATGGATGAACTTTACCGAGGATTTGGCACTCACCTATAATTTTGCAGCTTTCCTGGATTTAAAGAAATTGTTTGATTCTGTCGTTTTACTTTTCAAATGCAATTCAACGCATTATGCTGAAATTTTAACTTCTTTGCCAGCAGCAGTTCAGGAATATTTAAGCAGCATTTCGTTTGAAGAAAAACTGTCAGAAATTAACCGTAACAGTGCTACTCCTGAATCTTTCAGAAAAAGATTTTTTCAGGTTTTTGATGCCTTTCAAGTGCTGAAATTTCTGAACATGGTGCATGAAAGACACTATCAAAGGCAAAGTTTAACGGAAGCGATCAGGCAACTTCAGGAACGCTCAGGAGCATAAAAAAGCCGAAGAAAAAATTTCTCCGGCTTTTATGGGGGATGCTGTATTCAATTTATCTCATTCCGTTTGACAACAGGTAATATAGATCATTCCATTTCAATTCTTTCTTGAAATCGGAAATATTTGTGCCTTTGTTGATCTGAACCAATTCTATTCCTGCCATATCGCAGAAGTCTTCAATGTATTCAGCTGTAACAGCCTGGCTAAATGCGTTGTGATGAGCGCCTCCGGCATAAATCCATGCAGCAGCGCCAACTTTCAGGTTAGGCATCGGAGTCCACAATGCGCTGGCAACAGGCAATTTTTCGAGTTTTGCTTCCGGCTCAACACATTCAACATCATGCACAACCATGCGGAAACGGGTTCCCATGTCAATAAGACTGGTGCAGGTTGCCGGGCCGGTCATTGTATTAAATACCAAACGGGCAGGTGCATCTTTTCCACCAATTCCCAAAGGATGCACTTCAATCTTGGCTTTTCCATCGGCAATACTCGGACAAATTTCGAGCATGTGAGATCCTAAAGCTTTGTATCCTGAAGTTGGATTGAGATGATAAGTATAATCTTCCATGAATGAGCAACCACCTTTCAAGCCGGCACCCATTACTTTTACTGCACGGACGAGTGCCGCATGTTTCCAGTCACCCTCGGCTCCGAAACCGTAACCGGCAGCCATTAACCGCTGAGAAGCCAAACCTGGAAGTTGTTTTAATCCATGCAAGTCTTCGAATGTGGTGGTGAAAGCTTTAAAACCTCCGGCTACCAAAAACGATTTAATACCTGCTTCTATACGTGCCTGATAACGGACGCTGTCGTGATATTTACCACCCACTTTGGCATCGTCATCAAATTCGTAAGTTTCGTTGTATTCTTCAATCAGTTTATCGATTTCAGTTTCGCTTACTCCATCCACAATTTTTACAATGTCGCCAACCGGCCATGTATTAACCGAAAGACCAAGTTTAATCTGAGCTTCCACTTTGTCGCCTTCGGTAACGGCAACTTCGCGCATGTTGTCGCCAAAACGGGCAAGTTTAGCACCTTGCATATCGTACCATGCAGCTGCAGCGCGGCTCCAAACGCCAATACGTTCCTGAACATCGTCTTCTTTCCAATATCCAACCACAACTTTACGGGCTTTGCGCATGCGGGTTAAAATAAAGCCATGCTCGCGATCGCCATGTGCAGACTGGTTCAGGTTCATGAAATCCATGTCAATTTCGCTCCAAGGAAGGTCGCGGTTGTATTGGGTATGCAGTTGAAGCATGGGCTTGTTCAATAATTTCAGCCCGTTAATCCACATTTTTGATGGTGAAAAGGTATGGCACCAGGTAATTACACCAATACACTGTTTGGACGAATTGGCCTCAATACAAATATTGGTAATTTCGTCCGGGCTTTTCATCACCGATTTAAATACGATACTTACCGGTATTTTAGCCGAACTATTTAAAAAAGCGCCAATCTCCTTTGAATTGGTTTCCACTTGTTTCAGAACGCCAGGTCCATAAAGATTTTGGCTACCTGTTATAAACCAAATTTCTAATTCTTTTAAGTTTATCATGATTCAATTTTTAAGATATTTCTAATTCGATGGGGTAAAAATAGGGAATAAATAATAAATGTAATTATAACACTTATGAAATTATTCCATGCTCAGGTTGTTGTTGAACATGTTTTTTTTTAATGAACGCCTATGTTTTCAGTATTTTGTTTCCTTTTTTTGTGACTGAACACTGCGACTGAACACTGCGACTGGACACTATTAGCTCTCCAATTTCTTCGCAGTTTCCTGAATGGTTTCCCAAGCCTGCCTCACATGTTCCTCTTTGGTATTGGTCTGGCCGATGCACATCCGAAGCACATAATTCCCATTCACAACGGTATGGGTAAAATACATTGTTCCTTCGGCGTTGATCGTTTCAAGTAATTTCCGGTTAAAATCATTCCCATTTTTGTGGGCAAAACAAACCAGGTTCAAAGGAGCCGGAGCCACCAGATCGAAATCGGCTGAAGTTCGGACCCATTCCGCAAATTCCTGCGCTATTCTGACATGTTCGCTGATATGATATCTCAATCCGCTCACCCCATAATGCCTGATGACAAACCAAAGTTTCAGTGACCGGAAACGACGACCGAGTTGAATATGCCAGTCGCGGTAATCAATCACAGCCCCACTTTCGGTTGCCTGATTTTTTAAGTATTCAGGCAAAATGCTCAAGGTTTTTATCAACACTGACCGATCTGCAACAAAAAAGCAATTGCAGTCGAAATTGGTGAACATCCATTTGTGCGGATTAAACGAAAAACTGTCGGCTAGCTCAATACCATCTAAAAAGTGCCTGTATTCAGGACAGATGGCCGCAGTGCCCGACATGGCGGCATCGATGTGCATCCAAAGATCATACTTTCGGCAAATATTTCCAATTTCGATTAGAGGATCAATGGCATTGGTTGAAGTACTGCCCACGGTGGCACATACGAAAAAGGGAATAAGTCCGTTCTGCAAATCATTTTCAATCGCCGATTCAAGCAAATCAACGCGCATGGCAAGTTTTTCATCAACGCCGATTAAACGGAGGTTGTTTTTACCAATCCCGGCAATTTTTATGGCTTTCTCAAGCGACGAGTGGGTCTGACTGGAAATGTATGCAACCAGGTTTCCGGAACATCCTGATTCGTTCACCTGGTAGTTGGTCTTTTTCTCTCTCGCGGCCAATATTGCACTCAATGCAGCGCTCGAAGCTGTATCCTGAATGACTGCCCCACCTGTAGATGTAGATTTAAACTGTTCAGGAAGTTGTAACATTCCGGCCAGCCAATCCAGCACCCTTGTTTCAAGTTCGGTACAGGCAGGACTAGTTGCCCAGATCATTCCCTGAACACCCAGTCCGGAAGAAAGCAGATCGCCCAAAACAGATGGGCCTGATGAATTCGATGGGAAAAAAGCGAAAAAATTGGGCGATTGCCAATGAGTGATTCCCGGCATAATAATAGCATTCACGTCGGTCATAATCTGATCCATCGACTCACTTACTTCGGGTGCATTTAATGGCAATTGTTCTGTGATTTCGCCTGGTTTCACCTGCGACAGCACCGGATATTTTTCAACATTTTCGTAATAGTCGGCAATCCAATCAATCATCTGTTTTCCTTGTTTCCTGAACTCTTCAGAAGACATGTGGTAGTTTTTGATATTTTCCATTTGTGATTTAGCGAATTGAAAAGTTGGTAAATGTTCTTGTTGGGGTAATGTCGGATACCGAAAATGTTTTAATAATGGCTCTGGTTGGTCCGGATTTCATCCAGTCAATAAAGGCACTGAGATTATTTGGCTCTCCGGTTGCTTCAATCTCAACTTTTCCATCTGGTGTGTTTTTAACCCATCCAGTCAGGTTTAGCTCCGTTGCCTTTAGCAGGGAATAATACCGGAATCCAACTCCCTGAACCCTGCCGTCGATGATAATGTAAATAGATTTCACTTCGGTATTCAGAAGTTTTGTACTTCATTATTACTGAAAGCGGCCACTGTTTCAGGCTGAATCAATGCCCAAATGGAATATATTCCGATGGCTGTTCCAAACGGGAAACTGAATATTTCTATTACCGAAAGAATTAGAGTAAGAATACGTGCCCATTCTTTTCTTTTGTAAAGTCCCAATCCGGCAAAAATTCCCGGAATGGAAATAACAATGAATACGATTGCGATAATATCAGCTATTAGCGAAAGAATTGTTGCTCCATTAGGTTCGTCAACAAATCCACCTACTAATTTTAGAACTGTAAAAATCAGGAAGGCAATAAGTAAATTGAAAATACTCAGCCCAATTTGAAGAGCGGCAACAACATTAATGTGTTTTTCCATGATCAAAGACTTATAATGATTAATAATGATCTAAAATTACGTTTTCTTCTTGTTAATCATTCTTAATTTTTGAACTTAAAAGACATACAATTGTAATCTTTTATATCACGTTCAATTTTTAGAAGTATTTTTGGCTACTGATAATTTAAATCGTATTTGTCATGGAAGATTTGAAAGTAATACTTTTGGCTATTGGTTTAATGGCAATAATTGTGGTTGGCCTGGCCACTCAAATTATATTTAAAAAGAATGGTAAATTTCCAGACACACACATTGGGAGCAATAAATACCTAAAGTCAGAAGGGATTACCTGTGCGCAAACCGCTGATAAAATTGAGCAGACCAAAGTGCGTAAGGAACTCAAATTTAAGCAGATTTCGCTGAAAGAATCCGAATCGCAAAGTTTTTGCTGATCGAATTGTCTGATTGAATGGATCCTGATTCTGTAGTTGAAGAATGTTTATTTCAATTGAACCAATTTCTGTTTACCCGAGTTTCGCTGAATAAAAAGGATTGCAATCTCATTAAAAATATTTGCCTGATCGAGGTTACAACAATGTCCGCTGTTTTTGATTATTTCGAGTTTTGCATTTAGCTGTCTTTTAACCAGATCAGTTACCATCGGCAAAAACATATGGTCACCATCGCCCATCAGATACAATACCGGAGCCGAAGGTTCCCTGCGAATAAATTCATTCAGATTGGTTTTTATTTCCCTCGACATCTTCATCCAGCGGCCGAATTCTTTTTCACCCAGTTTTATGGCTTCCTTTATAAAAATATTCCTTGATTCACTCTGTCTCCGTAGTGGCATAAGAATAAGTGCATTGAGTCTGTATAGCCACATATACGGCAACACTGAATTCAGGATTTTGGCCATGCTGATCAGCACTTTCAGCGTTTTGTTGAACTGAATAATTGCCCCGCCAAGAATAATCGACTCTGCCCTGCCTGGAGCGAGTTTGTCGATGGCCCGAATTACAATGCACCCAAGCGAAATACCGACTAAATGTGCTTTCTGAATTTGTAAGTGATCCATAATCTGAATCACATCAAGCGCTATTTCATCAAATGAATAATCAGCATCCTGTTCCGTAATATCAGGTTTTGATTTACCATGACCACGCAGATCAACCAAAAGAACATTAAAGTGCTTCTTAAACTCTTTCAGTTGGCGAAACCAAACACCATTGCTGCCTCCGGCTCCATGCACAAAAACAACCCATGTTTTGGATTTGGGATGTATAAATTTGCGGTGATAAATCATAGGATTATTTATCCTCCAAAATCATCGAACCTGACATTTTCAGCAGGAACGCCAAGATCGTACAACATCTTGTCGATAGCACTGTTCATCATTGGAGGTCCGCAGAGATAATAGTTAATTTCTTCAGGTTCTTCGTGCTTGCTTAGGTAATTATCGTAGATAACCTGATGAATAAAACCTTTGTAACCAGTCCAGTTATCTTCAGGCTGAGGATCTGACAATGCCAAATTGAAGGTGAAATTCGGGAAGTTTTTCTGAATGTCCATAAATTGCTCATAGTAGAAAACTTCTCTCCACGAACGTGCACCATACCAGAAAGTGACTTTCTTTTTCGTTTCTTTTACCGTATGGAAAAGATGGAATAAGTGTGAACGCATCGGCGCCATACCGGCGCCACCACCTATAAACATCATTTCGTTGTCATTATCCTGAAGGAAAAATTCACCGTAAGGACCTGAAACCATCACTTTATCGCCAGGTTTGCGCGAAAAGATAAATGATGAACAGATTCCTGGATTTACCTTCTGGAAGCCTCCGTTTACACGGTCGAATGGTGGGGTGGCAATACGGATGTTCAGCATCACAATATTTCCTTCGGCTGGGTGGTTAGCCATTGAATATGCACGGAAAGTGGGCTCAGGATTTTTCATCTGGAGCTTGAACATTCCAAATTTCTCCCATTCAGGACGGTACTCGTCGCCAATTACCATGTCCTTGAAATCAACGTCAATCTTAGGTACGTCAATCTGAATGTATCCGCCCGATTTGAAATCGAGTATTTCACCTTCAGGAAGTCTAACCACAAATTCTTTGATATAGGTAGCAACGTTGTTGTTTGACACAACTGTACACTCCCATTTTTTTACACCCAATATTTCCTGATGGATGTGTAGTTTTA
>CAMDGL010000067.1 GCA_945897845.1 Chitinophaga pinensis
CTGAACGGGTCTTTTTACTTCAGAATGATTTATCCCTGAAAATAAATCAAAAAACAGGGTAACCTTTTTAGCTTTATGAGGATAAATATAATAAAGACATTTTTGTGTTTTATTATTACGAAGGCAACAAACTGTTTCATCTAAAACGAAAATCTTATGGCTGATTTTACCATTGCATTCCAGTTGATGATCACCCATGAAGGTGGATACGTCAACGACCCGGACGATCCGGGGGGCGAAACGTACAAAGGCGTTGCCCGCAAAATTCACAGCAAATGGAACGGCTGGACAACTGTTGATATGCTGAAACGCCAACCCGGTTTTCCGGCCAATCTCGACAAAGACGCGGAACTTCAGGAGGCAGTTACCGATTTTTACCGTGTGACTTTCTGGGATAAAATGAGAGGCGATGAAATTACCGACCAGGCAGTTGCCAACTCTATCTTCGACTTTGGCGTAAACGCAGGGATGGGAACCAGTGCGTCTTTGGCACAATTGGTCATCGGTGCAAAAACAGATGGGGTCATCGGCCCAAAATCCATTGACAACCTGAACGCCTTTAATGCAGAGCATTTTCTTGCAGCATTTACAGTTGCAAAAATTGCCCGTTACGTTAGCATCGTCAAAAAAAGACCTACCAGCCGCAAGTACTTCTACGGATGGGTGCTGCGCGCCCTTGGCGAAAATGCCTGAAAGCCCCACCTAAATCCTCCCCGAAAGGGAGGACTTAAAAATCGCTCAAAAAAAAAATTTAGTAAAAATTTGCAAAAAAATTCAATTATGAAAGCACAAAACAGAATATTCACCGAATTCGCTGACAAGAGCATTCTTATCACCCCTCCTTCGGAGGGGCCGGGGGGAGGCTTATTATGAGTTTTCTAAAAGACCTTTTTTCAGGAGGAGCCAACACGCTTGTCGATTCGGTAGGCAAAGTGCTCGACAATGTGATTACGACCAAAGAAGAAAAATTACAGCTTGAAAATGAAATCCGGAAGTCGGAAATGCAGTTTCAGCTTGATCTGAAAAAGCTCTCGAATGAAGAGCAGCAAATGATGCTTGGTGATATCAGCAGTGCCAGACAGCGTGAAGTGCAGGTGCAAACCAGCGAACATGCCTCATGGATGGCAAAAAACATACAGCATTTACTGGCAGCCGGAACGACACTGATTACGTTAATATTCTTTTATATCCTGATTTTTAAGCCCGACAGCATTACCAAAGAAAGCCGGGATATCGTACTTTATATATTGGGGGTTTTGAGTGCAATACTGACTCAGATTTACAGTTACTACTTCGGATCATCAGCAGGCAGTGCAGCCAAATCGGCCACTTTAGCTGGCATAAGAGAAAATAAGTGACAAGCAAACAACAGCCTGTTTCTGATTACAGGAGCGGGCTGCTTGCATTGTTACAGCCTGATGATAAAATCAGACAAATTTCCATCGGCATCAAGGTTTAGCTTTTTGCGAAGACGATAACGATGATTTTCCACCCCGCGGACTGAAATTCCCAAAAGCGGGGCAATTTCCTTCGATGAAAGGTTCATCCGGAGAAAGGCACACAACCTCAAGTCGCTGGGAGTCAACTCCCGATAATTTCCTTTCAGCGTCTTCATAAACTGCTCATGTGCCCGATCGAAATTTGCATCGAAAACTTTCCAATCATCCTGACTGGTCATATTATCATCAATTTTTTGCACCAGTTTGTCGTAGTATTTTGCCGGATAACGTGAACCAAGCTCCTCTTTTTGGTTGTTAAGCATTTCTTTCACATTCATCAGGAATTCGTTTTTCTTGATGATTGCCATCGTCGAACTTGCCAGTTCATTGCTTTTAAACGAAAGTTCGGCCATCAGTTTTTCATTCCTGAGTTTTTCAAGTTCCCGCTCTTTCTCATCACGTTCGCGGCTTTCTTTCTGTTGTGTTCGCGCGATAATTCGTCGCCTGAAAATTATAAGTCCGGCTAATACAAATAAGAAGTAACAGATGTTGGCCAGAACCGAAAGATACCAGGGTGGCAAAATAACCAAATCAATTGAATACTCCTGACTGGATTCGCCCCACAAATTGACAGCCTTAACTTTTAATTTGTACCGGCCTTCAGGAATACGTTTAAAGCTGAAAATCGGTTTGTCAAGCGGATCAGACCATTGATGGTCGAGCCCTTCGAGGTAGGATTGATATTTGATATTATCGCTGCTAAAATATGGAAATGAAAAGCGGAGCTGCAGATTATTCCGGTTGTATCGCATAGTAATTTCAGGGCTGTTCAGCGGCATGTCAATCAATTGTTCATCGGTGCCACTCATGCTCAGGCGTCTCAATTCAGGTCGCATTCCTGAAATAAGCGATTCCGGACTGATTGTATCAGCATTCAAAACAGCATAGCCGTTTTCGAGGCAAAGTATGGCTTCGTTTTTACTAACCGGGAATATATTCTCGTACCCGGTAATTACCTGATTATTGAACAGCCGTGTTGGATATTCCTTGATCTTTTTGACTTCTGAATTCTGTATGCTGAACAAAGCATACGACTGATCGGTAACGAACCAGTAATGGTTTTCAGTTCCGGCAATGATGCGGGTAGCCTTTTGATAAATGCCCAACTTTTCGTTCATTACTGCATAATCAACGATCGTATCTTTCAGGTCGTCATATGTATATAGTTTTACGCCAGTGGTAAAAACAATCCGGTTTTCGAGCTTAAACACGTGAATATTGTTGTCTTTCCCGAAGACCTCACTGCCATAATAGCGGTTGTAAACCAGCGAATCGTTGTTGTTAAATTTCAACCTGAAGATACCCCGGTACAGGTGGCTGGCCCAATAATTCCCGAGATAGTCCACTTCAAGATAGCGGATCAGATCGTTGAACTGATATACTACCCGATCGATTTTCCACTCTGAATTGTATTTTTTATAGAAAATCAGGTTTGAATAAGTGCTTTGCACCAGCGAGTTTGTGTTTAGCGGATTCCGGGTAATGGAGAAACCACCTGAAACAGTAGAAATTTGCTTCACCTGATCGCCATGAATTTCAAAAGTCCCCTTGTTATGGTTTACAAATAAGCGATCGTCAATCACTTTGCAATCCCAAACCTGACCTTGTGTTTCGGGGACTAAACTAAAAGGTTCCTCTTTTGATTGAAATGGCCTGAAATACAATCCCTGGTTGGTTCCCAGATAAAGCTTAGCGCGGTAAATGGCTGCGGCATATACAGCTCCCAGTTCTTTTCGCTCGATGATTGAAAACGAAGGATCGGGCGAAAACGAGATAAAGTCGATCCCTTTGTCCAGCGAAATCCAAATGTTGTAATTCGTGTCTGAAATCACCCCGAGTACTGTATTGTTCTGCAATCCGTTTTCCTTATTTATCCTGTAAAGCAGATTTCCGACCCGATCAAAAACGGAAATACCGTCAAGAATAGTCCCGATGATAATTTTCCCATCAGTAGTCAAACAGCCATGGTTGATGATATTTTTTCTGAAATAATCGGCTTGGTCAGGTTGCCATTGCGATAGATTTAGCCCATCATAGAACAAAAGGCCTTCATTGGCAGTACCAATCAGTTTTTGCGACTGGCTGAGCGATAAAACAAAACGGATTTCCGTCCGGTTTAAAAAATCGTTCACCAGGTAGGGTTTTAATTGTGTACCTGTTAATTCGTAAATGCCCTTGTTCATTATATTTACAAGAATACGATCGCCACCATCAGAGATTGAGTTGATAAAACCGTCTGGCTGAACGATTTCAAATTTCCGGTAATCGTAAATAAAAACCTTTGAAAATGACTGAAAATAGACTCTTTCTCCGGATATTATTACATTCCAGAATTCTTCATTCGGCGTAAAACTCTTAACGACTTCTTGTTTAAGTGAATGATATTCAAGTCTTCCCAGTACATTGCGTTCCCAATAACCTAATTCGCGGTAGCCGGCAGTAAAAATGCGGTTCTTTTTGTCAACTGCAACCGAGCGAATGATTGCTCCCTCCGGTGCAGGGTAAAGCGACCAGGTAATTCCGTCAAATTCGAGCAATCCAATGTTGTTGGCAAAATAAAGGTAGCCGTTAATATCCTGGGTAACCGACCAGTTTTGGTTAGCTGCCTGATATTCCTGTTTGGTATAATTTTTTATACTTGGTTCTGAGATAGCGAATAAAGAAATACTGCAATGCAGACAAATAAAAAAAACAAATGCCCTCCGGCAATTTTTTTGATTGGACTTTATCATTGGTCAAATAGGATATAAACGAACTAAAAGTAGTAAAAAAAGAAAAATCGCTTCTTAATCCTATTTTTTTCTTCGTCAGAACATCATCGCTGAACCTAAAACCTCAGTTTTCCGTTTAAATTAAATAACAAATTAAATTTTTATAATAACCATTAAAAGAGTAAATTAGATAAGTTTTTCTACACTTAAGCGTAGTAAATGTGTAATGTTGCGCAACATCTTTAAGTCATGATGAATCAGAGGTGTATTGTTTTGTTTTTTATTCGTTGCGCGACAGTGTAGTTTTACTTAGCAAATTGAACACTAAAACAATATGACTATGAAAAAACTTTTTGTCGTACTGAATCTCCTGCTATCGGTCACCTTTCTTTTTGCCCAGAATACACAATCCATAAAAGGAACGGTCACTGATTCAAAAAATGAGACGGTGCCAGGTGTTAGTGTCATGATTAAAGGCACGATGCAGGGCACAATTACTGATATCGACGGGCAATACTCCATTGAAGCCGATCCACGTGCCGCAGTTTTAGTTTTCAGCTTTATAGGCTTCCAAACTCAGGAAATACCTGTCAATAACCAAACAACTATTAATGTTCAGCTAAAAGAACAAACATTTGATTTGGATGAAGTGGTTGCTATCGGATACGGTGTTGCACGAAAACGCGACCTGACCGGATCAATCGTTTCAATTGATGGTGAAGGCCTTAAAACATCGCCTGACTATAGTCCTGTAAAAGCGTTGCAGGGAAAAGTGCCGGGTTTGGTGATGACAAACAGTGGCGCAGCAGGCGGCAGCCCAACCATTCGCATGCGCGGTGTGGCAACAGTGAATGCAAGCACCAATCCGCTTTTTGTGGTTGATGGAATGTTTGTTGACAATATCGACTTTGTCAATCCAAACGACATTTCATCCATTGAAGTACTGAAAGATCCTTCATCTCTGGCTATTTTCGGGGTTCAGGGCGCCAACGGGGTAATCATTATTACTACCAAACGTGCTGAAAAGGGAAAACTTTCCGTGAGTTACGATGGATATGCCGGAGTTCAGGTATTGACTGACCGCGATCGGTTGAAACTAACCAATGCATCAGAATTTACCATGCTCTACAATGAGCAGATCAGGAACATGAATCCTTCTGCGACTGAATGGGTACCCGATTTATTGGGTGGGGGGACCGACTGGCAATCCCACATTTTTCGTCCGGCTGTAATTACAAACCAGGGGATCAGTGTTTCACAATCTACCGAAAAAGCAAGCAGCGTGCTATCAGTCGGATATTTCAAGCAGGATGGTATTGTGAATTACAATGCTTACCAACGTTTTAACGGAAGATGGGCCGGAGACTATGCCATTACAGATAATTTCAAATTAGGAGGAAATGCCAGCTTAAGCCGTTGGGATACAGATCCGGCATCGGCCAGTGTATCCAATGCAGCCCAGGCTTTACCAACTTACTCACCCTATTCTCCTGCAGAAGACCACACCCCAAACAACATCGGATCGTTTTACACACCGGCGCCGGGCATTCAGAAAGACGTTCCCAATCCGGTAGCGGTAATGGAAATAAACAAAGGTACCAGCGAAAGTTATGGCTACCGTACAGTAGGAAATGTTTATGCTGAAATTGGATTTCTGAAAGATTTCACTTTCAGAACTACCGGATACGGCGACATTGGAATTAACACCGGCAGCGACTACACTCCCCGGTTTGATGTAAACAATGAAACATCCAATTCCTCGCACAAAAGCGAAAAAACATCGTTCAGCCGAAATACAAGTGAATACACAAAATATCAGGTTGATATGATTTTGAATTATACAAAAAACAAAGACTTGCACCGCGTAAACGCCATGGCAGGCTATACCGCCAGAGTGCAGGAAAACAAGGGATTTAACGCTGCTGCCGACTCTCTGGTCAGTCCTGATATGTGGATTGTACCCGAAGATTTTTGGTTATTAAACATGGGATCACCCCAAACCAAAACAAATGGCGACTGGTACGAAGCGGAATCATTCATCTCCTATTTGGCACGTGTTAACTATTCATATGCAAACAAGTACCTGATTTCGGCTACCTTTCGTGCTGACGGTTCTTCAAAATTTTCACCCAATCAACGATGGGGATATTTTCCTTCCATTGGTTTAGGCTGGGTTGCAACTGAAGAAGATTTTGTAAAAAACTTAACTGATAAGCTAAACTATCTGAAATTTAAGGCCTCGTGGGGCCAACTTGGAAATGATAAAATTGGAAATTACCTGTGGTTCCCGACAATCAATCCAAAAGGACAGCAAGTCGTTGTGGATAAAAAAATCTATTACATTCCGACGGTCAGCAACTTAGTAGACGAGAATATTCACTGGGAAGTGGTTACAGGTTTAGATGTCGGTTTTGAAAGTCAGCTTTTCGAAAGCCGTTTGGCACTCGAACTCGGATTTTTTACCAAAACAACCAGCGATTTGCTGGCATATGTTGCCCCACCAATTTCGGTAGGTGCAGGTTATGCCATTACCAATGCCGGTTCAATCAGAAACAGAGGAATTGAATATATTCTTGGCTGGCGCGATAAAATCGGGGATTTCTCTTATGGAATCAGCACAAACGGAGCAACGTTACAAAACAAGGTACTTTCTTTGGGGAATGATGATTCTGATATAGTTACCGGCAAGTACCACCGGACATCAGTCGGCCATTCAGTCGGAGCATTTTATGGATACGTTCAGGATGGTATTTTCCAGAATCAGTCTGAAATCGACAATTATTTTCCGGCTTCCTGGGCTTCAAAACCCGGAGATATCCGCTACAAAGATTTGGATGGAGATCAGAAAATCACCAATAAAGACAGGGAATTCATCGGAAGCAGCATTCCATCATTTACCTATGGAATTAATCTGAACGGTGGCTATAAAAATTTCGATATAGCCATTGATTTTAACGGTGTTTATGGAAACGACATTGTAAATACGAAAAAACTGCCCACCTACGCGCAGTTCAATTTCTACTCCACCACACTTGATCGCTGGCACGGTGCAGGTACTTCTGATGTTGAGCCAATATTGGATAATTCACGTGGAAATAATTTTGAACCTTCAACCAACCTGCTCGAAAGCGGCGCTTATTTCCGCATTCGCGCCATCCAATTGGGTTACAGCCTTCCGAAGAATGTTTTAAAATTAATGGGCGCAAGCAAATTCAGGTTATTTGTGAATGCACAAAATCCAATCACATTCAAAAACAACAGCGGATACACGCCTGAAATTGGTGGAGGAATTCTCAATGGCGGTATTGACAATGGTGGTACTTATCCGCTTCCTTCGGTTTATACGGCAGGTGTTACAGTTAATTTTTAATTCTGAAATCACATGAAAAAGATAACCTTATTTTTAATGATAGTGCTGATCAGCACAGCTTGCTCTGATGATTTTCTGGACCGCTATCCCAAAGGTCGCTGGCATCGCGACAATTACACTCCGGACAACACTTTGGATAAAAAAATACTTGTTGAAGCCAAATTGGCCGAAGCATATACAACGCTGCGCGGGTGGCCTTTTGCCTGGGCTGGACTAGCAATGCATAATTATACCACTCCAGATGTAGAAAAAGGTAGTACCCCCAGTGACGGTGGTGAAGTAACTCAATTTAAACCTTTAAGTTACACCGCTGGGAGCGCTGTAATTGCAGATTATTACAGTGCCTGCTATAAGAGTATTTATCTTTCAAATGAAGCCTTGGCATTGGCAAGTACTCTGGAAGATGCAGAACCCCTGAAAAACAAATACGCTGCCGAAGCACTCTTCCTCCGTTCAGTAATGTATTTCAGGCTGGCACAGGCTTTTGGGGGCGTGTCGTTTGTAGATAAAGTTCTCGGACAGAACGATAAAACTCCTCCCCGCTCCTCACGGGAAGAAATATGGCAAAAGATCGAACGAGATTTAATTTCAGCAATACCGTTGTTACCAACCCGAAAAGCGCTGGTAACAAGCAATAATCCAGGACGCGCCACCCAAAATGCGGCACGGGCAGTATTGGCAAAAGTGTACATGTATCAAAAAAACTGGTCGGGGGCATTGGGTATTACAACAGCCATCATCGCTTCCGACGACAACAGTTTAAATACTCCTTACGACCAGATATTTACTGAAGCTTTTGAATATGGCGATGAATCGGTATTTGAAGTTTACTGCGAAGAAAAACCGGAACCTGACAAAATCTATTTGGGAAGTCAGTTTGCCCAGATTCAGGGCATCCGCGGAATTCCAAATTTAGGCTGGGGTTTTAACGCGCCCAGCCAGGCATTGATGAACTCTTACGAAGCCGGTGATCCGCGTAAAGCTGCTTCAGTAATTGCCAATGGCGATATTTTAGACGGCAAAGCAGTAAGGGCAGATGCAAGCGGATATAAATTCTTCAATAAAAAAGTATATACAAAAGCTTCAGAGCGCGGCCTGTATGGTCGTCCGGCAGAGGCACAGGGAACATGGGTAAATATTCGGGTAATACGCTATGCCGACGTAGTGCTGATGCACGCTGAAGCTGCCCTGGAAACAGGAAACACAACCGAAGCTTTGGCAAAACTTGAAATGGTTCGGGCACGTGCACGGGGCGGCAACAATGCCATTCTGCCCAAAATGACAACTATGGTGATCGATGAACTAAGAGCAAAAATCCATCAGGAACGCAGGATTGAACTTGCCATGGAGTGGGAACGATTTTTCGATTTGATTCGTTGGAATGAAGCCAAGACGATACCAAATTTTGTGGTTGGCAAACACGAACTATTCCCGATACCTCAAACTGAAATTGATAAATCAGAAGGCGTATTAACGCAGAATCCGGGTTACTAAGAACCCTGAAAAGGGTTGAATTTGAATAACCGTGTGTGGTAACCCACGGAAAATGGGACGAATAAGTCACAACCCTGTAAGGGTTGAATCAATTTATAATCAAATAGGATGATTAAATCTTTATAGTCTTTGATTCCAATCATTCAGGATAAATGCTAAAACAAATCGAAACCCGATTTCAGGATATGAAAAAAGTATTTCTAATATTACTGATCATCAGCTCATTGGCCTGCGAAAAAGATCCGGAGCCAACCATTGTGGTGGAAAAGAAAGACGACACCTATTCACCGTCGAAAGTTCAGCCTGTGTTGGACGAATGGCAGCGCAAAACATTCAACTACTTTTACGATGGAGCCGATCCTTTGACCGGAATGGCATACGAAGGCAACGAACGTGGAACAACGGTAACAATTGGTGGCAGCGGATTTGGGGTAATGGCAATAATAACAGGCTCTGAACGTGGTTGGATTACACGTCAGCAGGCAGCAGAACGTACTCAGAAAATAGTCCGTTTCCTGGGAAAAGCCGAACGTTTCAAAGGAATGTGGTCGCATTGGTACAATACCGATGGAACTGCCCATCCGTTTGGAAATCAGGTAAAAACCGGCGATGTAATTGAAAGTTCGTTTATGGCGGCAGGTTTGCTTACTGCACTCGAATATTATACTTCCACCTCGGCGACTGAAACTGAAATCCGCGATTCAATCAAATCGTTCTGGAACACAATGGACTGGCGGTTTTATGCCAAATCGGGCAATGCTTTGCAATGGCTCTGGTTTTCGCAGGAAGATCGGTTGGACCTCAATATCAAAGGTTGGAACGAAGGATGGATTGCCTACATTCTGGCATTGGCCGCACCCGATCCTCACAACATTTCCCAGGATGTTTATGCAAAAGGCTGGCAAAGTAACGGTGGCATTTTTCATGCAAACCAGTCATTCTACGGATACAATCTTCCTTTGGGCGAAAGTAAAGGCGGACCGATGTTTTTTGCCCATTACTCATTTTTGGGTTTAAATCCCCAGATGATTGAAGACAAATATGTCAACTACTGGCAGCAGAATGTGGCGCACACCATGATCAACCGTCATTACTGCATTACAGACGCTTCGGCAGCCTATAAATACGACGAACGAAATTGGGGGCTGACTGCCTGTTACGGTGGCAAACCGCCATGGAACTATTCTGCACGATCTCCGACCAACGATGATGGCGTTATCGCACCAACTGCTGCGTTGAGTTCCTATCCGTACACTCCGTTTTACAGCACTCAGGTTTTGCTGAATCTCGCAAATATGCCGCTTGCACAGGGAACCTACGGATTTGCCGATGCATACAGTCCCGGAACAAACACTTCAGAAAAAAAACACCTTGCCATTGATCAGGGGCCGATGGTGGTGATGATGGAAAATTACCGTTCAGGATTAATCTGGAACCTCATGATGAAAAATGAACAGGTAAAACTGGGACTAAACCGCGCAGGCGTGAAAGACAAGCCCGCTTACAAACAGGGATTTCACCTTGCAATATCAAACACTTTGACAAACGAATACGACATGATGCGGCACCCAGACCGGAAACTTTTTGAACTCGGGTACTTTCTGGAAAGCGGTGGAAATGCAAAATTCACTGTCACCAATAAAGCGCAAAATAAAGTAGTGCTCGAAAAAACAGTTACCGCAGTTGCCGGTGAAAATGTTTTTGAATTCGATGGTCAGGAGATTTTATACGGGAAGCAACACACGATAAAAATGATTGCACCCGACAACAAAGAATACACGCTTTTAACACGATTACGATAGTTTTTTTATTCACACTTTAATACACTCGACTATGAAGACAATGATTTCTACTTTTTTTATTGTGCTGTTATCCATGACCAATTTATTTGCGCTGGACAACATAGTATTAGACGACTTCGAAAGTGGCGTGGTAGGTTTTACCACAGAGGTGCATTACAATCCTGAAGCTAACTTTAACGTTGCGGTAGTTGATAATCCGGTTAAATCAGGCATCAATCTCAGCAATAAAGCATGGGAATGGAAGCGCATTGCAGGCGCTAACAATCAGCCATGGGCAGGATTTTGGGCAATTTTGAAAACTCCGGTTCCTGACGGATACACTCGCATTGAAGTGAAATATTTACGTAAAAATGCCACTTCTCAATTAAGAATGAAAATTGAAGGAACAGTTACCAAAGAATTTAATCCAGTAACTCCGGCATCAAAAACCAATGTATGGGAAACCTTGGTATTCGACCTTACTGCAAATGGAATCAAGAACATCAACGTATTGTCATTGTTCCCCGACAATTATGAGCCAATTGATGTCAATTCTGTTGTTTACATTGACGAAATCAAAGTTATTTACGAAGCCATTGTACTTCCAACCGTTAGTTCGCTCACCCTTTTTGCGAATAGCTCCGACAACCGTTTCCACGATCAAAGCTGGGTGAATCAAACCGCTCCAAGTACAGTAGCTACTGAAAATCCGTCAGGCCCCGGAGTCCCAAATGGCGATAAATTTCCATGCGTAACAAGTCCGGTTAAAGCGGGTGCCAATGCACTGAAACTTCAATGGAAATCAGTGACTGGTGGCAATTGGATGGCAATGGTCGCCGCTGTTGGCTGGACATCATTGGACTTAACAAAAATGAAAGAGCTCAAATTTTGGATTAATTCGCCTGTTGCATTGGCAAAAACGGCATTGCCCAAATTCTATTTGGAATCGCATAGCGGAAACCCCAACAAAACAGGTAAATTAATGCTTGGAAGCTACCTGACTGCTGATTTGGCAGCCAATACATGGACAGAAGTTGTTATTCCGCTTGCTGACATTTGGGCTGCTGATGCTACATTTACAGCAAAAAATGTAATAAAGGATATTTTCTTCGAACAAAACACAACTGACAATGTCGAACACATCCTCTATCTGGACGAGTTCAAATTCAACAATGCCAACATTGTGCTTGACGACTTCGAAAATGGTGAGGTTAATTTTACAACTGAAGTACATGGAAATCCGCCTTCGCACTTTGACTATGCAGTAGTGGACAATCCTTTTAAAACGGGTATCAATACCAGCAATAAAGTGTGGGAATGGAAACGCTACGATGCCGGAACTGACAACAAAGATTGGGCAGGATTTTGGGCCATTTTGAAAACCGAAGTTCCTTCAGGATACCACCGGATTGAGGTTAAATATTTACGTAAAAATGCGACTTCACAATTACGAATCAAATGCGAAGGTGCCGTTACAAAAGAGTTTACTGCTGTAACGCCGGCTTCGAAAACCAACGTATGGGAAACCATGGTATTCGACCTGACTGCAAACGGAATATTAAACATCAAGGTTATTGGATTACAACCGGACTTTTATTCACCAATAGATCCATCTTCGATTACCTATATTGACGATATTACCGTAGTTAAAGATGAGACTGTGGTCGTTCCTCCACCTCCAACGGCACAAACCTTGTTTGACAACAGTGCTGACAACCGTTTCCACGACCAAAGCTGGGTGAATCAAACCGCGCCAAGTACAGTGAAGACTGAAAGTTATGTAGGACCAGGAATGACAGATGGAGATAAACTGCCAGTTGTTACTTCACCTGTTAAAGCTGGTGCCAACGCACTGAAACTACAATGGAAATCGGTTGCAAATGGCGAATGGAAGGCAATGACCGCTTCAATCGGGTGGAAAATTTTCGACTTAACTACGATGAAATACCTCAAGTTTTGGGTGAATTCACCTGTAGTATTGGATAAGACTGCGTTGCCCAAGGTTTATCTTGAAGCAGCCAGTGCTCCCGCCGGGACCCCGAACATTACCGGGAAACTGTTAATGTCAGCCTATCTTCCGAATGGTTTAACTGCCAATACCTGGACCGAAGTAACTGTTCCTCTTGCCGACCTATGGGCAGCCGATGCAACTTTTACAGCAAAAAATATGATTAAAGATGTATTCTTTGCACAAAATACAACTGACAATGTAGAACACATCCTGTACCTCGACGAATTTACATTTGCGAGTTTCCTTACCGGTCTAAATATTCCGGCTGCAAACAATGATTTTAAAGTTTACTATACCAACGGCGAAATCATCATTTCGAATTACTCAGGTTATGTACGTGTGTTCGATCTGGTTGGAAGAAAAGTTGCTGAAGGCAATGCTTTAAACGGGAAACTCAGCGTTAACATCAAAAAAGGCATTTACATTGTAAATACCACAGATGGCAATGCAAAAATTGTGCTTCAATAGGTAAAAGATTTATTGAATTCTACAGAAAGGATGGTCGGGTTCGCCCAACCATCCTTTTTTAAAGTTTTTATATATTCCGGATTGTATAAAAAACTCCAGAAGAGTAAAGCTTTTCAACGCAATTACAAGCGATAAAACATTCAACGCAATATCCTTTGCCGTTCGCTTTAACGAACGGACAGATTAATAACTGAACCCATGGGAAATAAACAATCTTTATACTCAATCTGGCTCATTTTTATCCTAACGGTTTTCTTTTCCTGCGGAAGTGGCACCCTCAAAAATAAAAAAGAGACCACAACTATTGCTCCGCTTTC
>CAMDGL010000068.1 GCA_945897845.1 Chitinophaga pinensis
CGGATGAAAACATCGATGGTTCCCATATCCCAGTCAAACAACCGGGTTGGATGATCTGAAAACGTTTTCAGATCTTTCGACAGAACGTACAAGGTGCGCTGACTTGCCCAGTAACGCTCGGGGTCTTCTTTAGTACCTTCTTTGTGCGGTGTGTGCCAGGTCAGCACATATTGCTGCGAACTTTCATCGTAAAACAACTTTGGCGCGCCGATGCGCTGCAGTGCGTATGAATAATCGGGTGTGCTTTTCAGGTTGGGTGTAAATGTGCTGAACTTCTCCCAGGTAATCAAATCGGCAGAAGCCCAAATGTTGATTTCCGGAGAAGCATCGCTGTTATTTCCGGCAATGTAATACTTTCCGTCGTGCCCTTTGCATATATCCGGATGTCCCTTGTATTCATCGAACACCTTTTTTTTTCCGTTCAGCGAATTCCAGTGCAATCCATCGAGGCTGACAGAATAATACAAGCGTCCGTAATCCTGGTGGGTCATGTGGGCGAACAAATACGCCTGATTTTTGGCCTCTTTTGGATTTTCAACCTGCCCCGGAGGGTTGGGTTGCTGGGCAAGAGTTGATCCTGACAAAATAAGAAATGCCAGTGCCAGAATTTTATTTATTAATTGAGTTGGTTTCATAATATGTGATGAAATATGCAGGGTCTTCCGGTGAAGAAAGACCCTGCAATTATCAATATCTGTATTGTGTCTGTTAGTACAATGGGTTTTGTTGCAGATTTGGATTGTTGTCCACTTCACTCCGTGGAATTGGCATCCTGCTTGATTTACCCACTACAAAATTAGAGAAGTCAGGATCGCGGCCGATCAATTCATTCATTCCCTCAGCAGTATCCCAAAGCTTCCATCTTTTCAGGTCGGCCCATCTCACTCCTTCATAACAGAGTTCAAGAGAACGCTCCATCTGCAACCTTTTCAGGAAGCCAGCTTTTGAATTGGCCGTACCGGCATGAAGTGTACTGTTTTGTAATTTTGGCAGTCCCGAGCGTTCACGAACGCGGTTAACACATTCAACAGCCAATGCCGGAGGTGTGCCAGCCGATAGTTCGGTCAAACATTCTGCATACAGCAGCAACACATCGGCATAACGGATAAACCTGAAATTAATCGGTGAATAGTAATCTTCACGGTTGCGGTAATAATCTCCCTGGTATTTTCTGAAGAAACAGTCATTGCCCCAGCCAGCTTCCCAATCACGGCCATAAATTTTTTCGCCGGGATAATCTTTTTGTATTTCGGGATAGAAAATGTTTGCCCTCAAACGCGGGTCTGTCTGTCCGTCGGTTGTTTTCTCTTTCTTGTATTCATCAACCAGCCATCTTCTTGGCTGACCATCACACCATCCAATTCCGCGTGGAGCAAAGAACTGGGCACGGTTTGAGCCTACGTTTGGATTTGCCTGATCGCCATCACCACTTGGGTTAATATCTGAAAACTGAATTTCAAATACTGATTCTACATTATTTTCAGTAGTGTGCTTGAAGTTGTCTTTGTAGTTGGCAACAAGATTGTAGTTCGATTTTCCGTCACCTTCTACCAACCAGCCCAAAGCATCTTTCGCTTTTTGCCACGAACGCATTTGCATGTGTACTTTTCCCAATAGGGCATACGCTGCACCTTTGGTTGGGCGGCCCAAATCGCCGGTTCCCCATTGGGCAGGCAAGCTTTTAACAGCATCTTCCAAATCGAGTATTACCTGTGCAAAAACTTCGGCTTCGGTCTTTTGTTCAGGAGTATCTTCCGGGCTCGAAACATTCAGAACCAGCGGAACATTGTCGAACATCAAGGCCAGGTTGTAATAATAAAATGCACGCAGAAATTTTGCCTGGGCAAGAATTTGGTCCCTATCACCCGCATTTGAGAACTCAATTTCAGGAACATACGTTATAACCTGGTTGCATCTGAAAATTGCCTTGTAATGGTCGCGCCACATCCAGGCATTTCCTTCCCAGAAATTATAATTGAAATAAATAAAACGCGTCCATTCTTTCAACTCATTCCAGGGGCTTTGGCTGTAACCTTCGTCAGAAGTCAGATCGTAACGGAAATAAATCCATCTGGTCCAGGTTCCGGGCTTGTAAAACATGTTGTAAACAGCATCTAAACCAACCTGGGCATCTTCAGGACTTTTCCAGAAGGTGGCGGTAGTGGGCGAATTGGGGTTAGGAATATCTATCAATTCCTCGTTGCAGGAAATGCTTGTCAGCAAAACCACAAATAAGCTATATAATAATAATTTTTTCATAATACTTCAGAATTAGAATTGAACAGAAAGTGAGAATACAACTGACTTAGGAGAAGGATATGCTGCATCGTCATGTCCTTTAACCCAAATATCGGGTGCTTTAAACTCAGGGTCAAGTCCGGTGTATTTGGTAAAAGTTATCAGGTTCTGGCCTGTTACAGAAACGCGAAGGTTATCAAAAACCAGTTTAATCTGAGGAATATCAAAGGTATAACCAAGCGTCATTTGCCTGATTTTGAAATAGGAACCTTTTTCAATCCAGCGGTTCTGATCGCCCCTTGCATTTCGGTTATCAGCGTAAAGTACTCTTGGATTATCAGTTGGATTTTCTTTGGTCCAGCCTTTATATCCTGATAAATGGTTGGTATTGTCAGAAAAACCACCCATCCAACTGGCAGCACCGTTAAACACGTCCTGACCAAATGAACCAAAACCTGCGAAACTGAAATCGAAGTTTTTATACGAAGCCTGTCCGTTTATCCCAACTTCAAACTTTGGCCATGGATTGCCGCAAATTTCGCGGTCGTCATTGTTAATCTGACCATCGTCGTTGACATCATTGTACCTGATATCGCCCGGTTTTGCATTGGGCTGAATTACTTTACCCGCTGAATTTTTATGTGCAAGCACTTCTGCTTCGTTCTGGAAAATACCATCGGTTGTAATGGTATAAAACATTGCAAGAGGTTCACCAATTTCAGTTTTTGTAATCCAGGTATATTGTTCCACTTTTCCGTATCCAAATTCAAGCACTTCGTTTCTTAATCTGGTTAAATTGGCGCCTACAGAGTATTCAAAATCACCTCTTTTTTCTCTCCATGTACCCGAGATTTCAATCCCTTTGTTTCTTAAACTTGCAGCGTTAACATACGGATTTCCACCGTCATTACCGGTAGTCATTAAAATCTGCATTGGGGTGAGTACATCCTTGGTAGTCGAAATAAAATACTCCGCATTAAACTGCAATTTATTATCAAAGAAAGAGATGTCCAATCCAAAGTTATCCTGTGTTTTTTCTTCCCATTTCAGGTTTTCGTTCACTAACTTAATCTGCGTCATTCCCGGCTCAAGATGCTGGTCGTTGCCAAAAACCGCCACAGGAAACGAATTCAGAACAGCTACATAGTCCCAGTTTCCAATGTTGGCATTGCCAAGTGTACCATGGCTAAAGCGCAATTTTAAATCGCTGATTGCATCCACGTTAAAGAAGTCTTCGCGGCTAATGCGCCATCCGGCAGAAACCGATGGGAAAAAGCCCCATTTATTGCCTTTGGCAAATTTTGAAGAACCATCACTCCTGAAAGTTGCACTTAAAATGTACTTTTCATCAAAAGTGTAATTCAGACGCCCAAAATAGGATATCAGCGAACTTTCGCCAATATTTCCCCAGGCATTCGGATCGGTAGTTCCTGCATCAATCACATCGAAATAATGGTCACCTACTCTTACGAGGTTCTTTTTCTCTGCGGCAATCATTTCGTAATAGGTATTCTGATAGGAGTTTCCGGCCACAGCGTTTAGATCGTGTTTACCGATTAATTTTTTGTAGGTCAGGGTATTTTCAATCAGGGACGAGACAAATTTTGCTTTGTTCTCATAGCGGCTTGAAGGGTCGTAAGGTTGGTTTAGTGTATAATTACCAACTTTTCTTAACCATTTATGATTATCCCTGCTGGTTTCGTAACCAAGGTTTACTTTGTACTGCAATCCGGAAATCAGATCAAGAGTAGCATATAAGTTACCACGGATACGCAGGTTTTCATCGCTGTTGAACATCAAGTCTTCCGAAGCAATCGGGTTTGATCCGAAAGTTCGTGCGGTCGCTTCGTTTCCGTAACCATAACCTCCGGGATTATTTTCATTGTAAACCGGAATAATCGGAAGCATCCTTAGTACATCAATGTGTTTCGAGAATACCGAGTTTTGGTTTTCAACAAACGTGTTACTTATGGCCAGATTTTCGCCGATTGTTAAAATTCCTTTTTTGCCTTCAGTATTTACCCTGAAAGTGTAACGATTCATCGAAGTACCATAAACAGTTCCCGGATTATCCATATAGTTCATCGAGACAAGGTATTTTTCACTCTTGCTACCTCCTGAAAAAGAGAGATTATGATCCTGAACCGCAGCTGTACGAAAAACTTCCTTGTTCCAATCGGTATTTCCATCCATCCAGTTTGGAACATTACGAACATCAGGAACACCATTGGCAATGGCATTCTCATAGGCTTGCGTCGTAATGTCGATCCATTCATCGCGTCCCATAAGGTCCATCATCGGTAATTTATCAATACTTAGTTTGCCGGTATAGTTAACTTTCATTTCGCCTGAAACACCCTTTTTTGTTTCAATGATAATTACACCGTTTGCAGCCCGCGAACCATAAATGGCCGCAGCCGAAGCATCTTTCAGTATCTGAATAGATTCTATATCATTCACATTAAAATCCCTGTTTCCGGTGGTTGGCAAACCATCGATAATGTACAGTGGATTGTTGTTCGTGAAATTTCCGAGACCCCTGATTTCCACAACGGGTTCGCTGCCAATGTTTCCGCTCGAACGGATATTGACACCCGGAACCAAACCTTGCAGGGCATTCCCAACAGAAAGCGCTGCAACATTTTTAAACTGTTCAGCCTTTACAACAGAAACGGCTCCGGTAAGGTCAGCTTTTTTAACGGTTCCGTAGCCGATCGCTACCACTTCTTCAATGCCTAAAGTTTCTTCTTCCATTACAGCATTGATCGTGGTTTTATTTCCAACAGAAACTTCCAGCGTTTTCATCCCCACAAATGAAAATACCATCGTCGAATTGGTCGGAACATTTGATATTACATAATTTCCACTCTCGTCTGTAATGTTTCCGATTGTAGTTCCTTTTACCACCACTGAAACGCCGGGGAAGGAAGTTCCGGACGAATCTGTTACTTTTCCGGAGACAGATTTGCCTGGTTGTTGCCTGGTGGAATTCTGTTCCATATCATCCCGGAAAAGCATAATGTGCCGGTCGTTGATGGAATATTTCACTCCTGCTCCTTCAAAAAGAAGGGGCAATGTTTGTTCAATACTCTTGCCTTTCACCTCAATACTTACCTTGCGGTTCATGTCGATGTATTCGGCACTGTAAGCAAAGCGGAATTCGCTTTGATTTTCAATTGCTTCCAGAACATCTACCACACGGGCGTTCTGAAAGTCCAAATTGAGTTTGGTTGACTGGCTGTAGAGGCTGGCAGATACCTGCATCAAACCTGCAAACAAAAACAGGAACGTTAGTTTCATAATTCTTAAGAATTTTTTGTTCCAGATCGGAGGCATTAAACCTCGGAATCCCGATTTTTTTTTCATAGTTTTGAATGATTTTGTTAATAAATAGTTACATCATTAATTTGATGGGCATTTAACCGGGAAGCGTGGCCGCGCCTTCCGGTTTTTTATTTTTAGTTTATTGGTTTTTTATATTTTAATTCGATCACATTCCCGCGCTGAATAACATCTACAGGTGTAATCTTCTCCATTAAACTTAGTATGTTGTTTAAGTTTTCGTTCTTAATAGTAAAGGTGAAGGGAAGATTTTTGATTTCATCATCTACCACAAATTTTTGATTGTAACGCTTTTCAAGTTTGATGACCAACTCACTCAAAGGCAGGTTGTAAATATTAATCAGCCCGTCTTTCCACGAGGTAAACAATTCGGTGTTGACGTTCGTAAGGGTAAGTTCTTTTTTGTCTTTATTGAAATTGGCCATTTCACCAGGCTTCATCTCTTGTCTGAATTTTGAATGAGAGGTGGAGGTTAATTCAACTTTTCCTTTTTCCAATATTACCTGAATGAAGTTTTCTTCGGGATAAGCCATCACACTGAATTCGGTGCCCAGCACTTTCACCTTTAAATCTGAATTACTCACAATCATAGGCAGTTCCGTGTTTTTTTGCACTTTAAAAAATGCTTCCCCAACCAAATAAATGTCGCGGTTGGTTGCCGAAAATTGATTGTTATACCGGATGGTTGATCCTGAATTGATCCACACGACCGAACTGTCAGGTAATACCACTTTCGAAATTTGTCCGAATTCGGCTGCAACAGTTGTATAAATAAGTTGATTGGATTGATTTGGCTGCGAGATGTAAAATAAAAGTGACGGAATTGAAATCAAGAAAACAAGAATGGCTGCATACCTGAAAAAATTGAGTGTTCGTTGTGTACGTTTAAAATCTGATTGCATCCGGACGAACAGTATATTCTGAACATTGTTCCAGTTCGTTTGAAACTCAGCAGGTATTTCTTCATTTCTGATTTCGTTCTGCCATTCGTTTTTAGTCAACTGAAATTCATCTAAACGATCCTGTTTCCGAATCCAATCCAGTATCTCTTTTTGTTCTTTTTCAGAACTCTTCCCCGACAAGTATTTCTTAATTATTGATTTCATCCATTGATTTGTTTCATCTGTAGTACACAGAAAATATAAAAACCCTACCTCGAAACCTGAAAAGTTTCGGGTTCCATATTCTGGCGTTTGATATTGGATATTCTGGTTCGAAGGTTTTGGATATTGAATATTGGTTATTGAGTATTCAATATTTCTTTGTGGATTCGGAATCTACTTCAGCAGCATCGCAATCATAACTGCCAAAAGAGGGAATTTCAGTAACATTTCCTGACGGATTTGTTCCCTTGCCTGATGCAGGTGTTTTTCAACGGCTTTAACTGAAATGCCCAACTCTTCTGCTACTTCCTTGTTTTTTTTGCCTTCAAGTTTTGCTTTGGTAAATACAAGTTTTCTTTTTTCAGGCAATTTCTCAACCGACTTACGAATTGCAACGATCAATTGTTCTTCAATGGTTTTTTCTTCTTTCCCGATAAAATCGAGTTGATAAAGATGCTGAAGCTCGTTTTCCCCGATCGCATCAATTTTTTTTTCAGTGGTGTGGAGTTTCTTATCACGAAGGTAATTCAGGCATCTGTTCCGGAGCATTACAAACAGCAAACTTTCAACCGATTGTGTAAGACTGATTGATGATCGCTTTTCCCATAACTTTATGAAACATTCCTGAACCAGATCGTTCGTCTGTTCCGGGTCATGAATAAAAAGTCTGCAATAACCCAGCATACGCGGAAATGTTTGCTTGAACAATTCCGCGTAGGCTGTTGGATTGCCTTCCTTTAACATTATATTTAGCTGTTTGTTTTCCACTTACAGCAAAGGAAATTATATTTTTCCTTTTCCCTGTACTGAATTTCAACAATTTGCCGGTTCTACTGTTCTTAAGCAATCAACAATAAAATCTATCCAACTATGAAACCATTTGTTATTCTTAGCTTTTCACTTTTTCTTCTGGCTGGTTTATTCCTTCTTTTTCAGGGATCAGTTCCTGCCGGTTCTGAAAATCATTCACTTTCACTTTCTGCACAGCCTTCGGCTCAGGATAATTTCCTGAAGTATTGCGCAGGTTGTCATGGTACAAAAATGGAACGCTTTGCCGGAAATACCTGGGAAGCATACAGTGCCGGAAATGATCTGAGTCCGGTTATCAAATACGGAATTCCGGTTTTGGGAATGCCTTCGTTCGAAAAAGCGTTTTCGGATGCTGAGATGAAAGCCATTTCAAACTACATTTTAACTGAAATTAAAAGTAAAAAGGAAGCTCCTGCACTGACGAAATTTCCGGCAGTGGTGCGTTCGAAACATCAGGCGTTTCGCATTGATACAGTTGCCAAAGGTCTTGCAGTGCCATGGGGAATCGCATTTCTGCCTGATGGCGATATGCTTGTTACCGAACGCAGCGGACAACTGTTCCGTTTCAGTGGCGGCAAATTAAAAGCAATTATTTCAGGAGTTCCTGAAGTTTTGGCTCAGGGGCAAGGTGGTTTGATGGATATTATTTTACATCCCGATTATAAAAAGAATGGCTGGATTTACATTTCGTATTCGCAAAAAGCGCCTGATGGAAAAGGTGGAAACACAGCAATCTTCAGGGCGAAATTAAAGGATGACAAATTGGTTGAACACCAGGAATTATTCAAGGCATTTCCAAATACAAACTCAGGCGTTCATTTCGGATGCCGCATGGTTTTCGACGACAAGGGCTATTTGTACTTTTCAGTTGGCGAACGAGGCAACAAGGAGAATGCACAAACCCTGACCAATCATTGTGGTAAAATACACCGCATTTTTGACGATGGCCGCATTCCACCTGATAATCCATTTGTAAAAACTCCCGGAGCAATGCCAACCATCTATTCTTATGGTCACCGCAATCCGCAGGGAATTGATATTAATCCGGAAAACCGCAGTATTTACAATAACGAACATGGCCCTCGGGGTGGCGACGAAATCAACCTTGTGGGAAAAGGCAATAATTACGGCTGGCCGGTAATTACTTACGGGATTAATTACGACGGAACCATCCTTTCAGAATTTAAAGCAAAGGAAGGCATGGAACAGCCTGTATTCCAGTGGACACCATCGATTGGACCAAGTAGCATGAAATTCGTGGCTGGCGATAAATATCCGGGATGGAAAGGAGATATTCTGAACGGATCTCTCAGTTTCAAATACCTTGAGCGTGTTCATTTAGAAAATGGAAAAGTGACCGAGCAGGAGAAATTACTCGAAAATGCTGGGCGTGTGCGCCATGTAACTATGAGCCCCGACGGATTTATTTATGTTGCAATGGAAAGCCCGGGAATCATAGTGAAACTGGTTCCGGTGAAATAGTCTGGATTTTGTCACCACAGGTTACACAGATTACCACAGATATTGAAATAAAATCTGTGGTAATTTGTGTAATCTGTGGTGTATATTTTTTTAACCGGCAGCTTAAATTTCATTGTAACTTCACCGGTTTCTTTATTGATTTCGATGGACCGGCCATTGATGCCGAGGTCTTTTCCAGTTGACATTTTGAACAGCCCGGCAAGGAACTGCATTCCATTGTTCATTACCTGCTCAACTTCGTGTACTTTCTCGTCGGTAACGGAGGGTTGAGGTGTCTGTTGATTTTCCTGAACGGTTTCAGCGACGGTTTCAAACAGTTCTTCTGTCGGGTCAATTTCATTCCTCTTCCGGTTTTGCAATTTAATTTGTTTTTCTAAACTTATTGAGTAAATGGGAATATGAATTACTCTTCCTATTGTAAAACAGCACATTTTACGAAACCATATCAATCACTTATCTGTAAGCAAGGTATAACCAAAAACGAAAGGAGACCATATTATGCCAAACAGTGTTTACAAGATTATCGAATTGGTAGGAACAAGTAGCGAGTCGTGGGAAAAAGCCGCTGAAAATGCTATTACAAAAGCTTCCGAATCTTTGCGCGAACTTCGTATTGCTGAAGTTATTTCTACCGACCTGACCATTAAAGATGGCAAGATTGAAAGCTACCGCACTAAACTGAAGGTATCCTTCAAATTTGAAGGTCACCACTAAAGACAAATCAACGTTGATTAGGAAAACAAACAGGACGAACCCATATTTCGGGTTCGTCCTGTTTGTTTAAACACTGTGAGCTGAAAAATATTTATCTAATGTTTTAAAATACCAATAAAATAATGCCTTTCAGAAGATTTATCAACTAAACGACATTGATACCTTATTTTGTAAATCATTTACAAAATTCTGTACCACGTTTATTTGTTGATTAACTTACTTTTGATTCAAATAAAACAAAAGAAAAAGAATCGAGCCATGAGAGAAAGTCTCTCAAAAAGGGGAGTGTTAATTGGCGAGTTCCAAAAGGAAATAAAAAAAAACAAATTATAAACACATGAAGATAACAGACGAAGTAAGAATTAGCGACAACGGATTTGTTTTCAATTCGAGAACAGGAGATTCGTTTAATGTAAACCCAACCGGATTGGAACTAACCAAACTGATTGCCCAGGGTCATGATTTTGACACGATCAAAAACATGTTTCTCGAAAAATATGATTTGGACGACCTGACTTTTGAAAAAGACTTTTACGAATTTATTGCGCTGATCAAACACCACCAGATCACCTCGCACGAAGATCCACTTGATTTTAAATAAAAGGCCATGTCAAAAACAAAAATAACAATTGCAGTAACAGGACTGAACAACACGGATAATCCGGGGCCAGGCGTTCCGGTTATCCGCTCGTTGAAAGAATCTACTGAATTCGACTTCCGGATTATTGGGCTGGTTTACGAAACGCTAGAGCCGGGCATTTATATGGAAGGTTTGTGCGATAAAATCTACCAGATTCCTTATCCATCGGCAGGATCGGACGAACTGATCGACCGCATTGAAGAAATTCACCTTCGGGAAAAAATCGACGTACTGATCCCGAATTTCGATGCTGAACTGTTTTCGTTTATGAAGAATGAAGACAGGCTTCTTCGAAGCGGTATTCACACTTTCCTGCCAACGATGAAACAATTTCAGGAAAGGGATAAGGACAAACTTCCGGAGTATGGTGAAAAATACGGTATAAAAGTACCGGCCAGCTTAAATCTGGGCAGTCAAAACCAGATTTCGGAAATCAAGGAAAAATTCGAATATCCGGTCATGGTGAAAGGCAAATTTTATGATGCCTACACGGCGTACAATACCGAACAGGTCAAACAGTCGTTCAACAAGGTTTCGTCGAAATGGGGCTTGCCGGTAATTATTCAGGAATTTGTGAAAGGAACCGAAGTAAACGTCATCGCCTTGGGCGACGGGCAGGGAAACACCATTGCAGCGGTTCCGATGCGTAAACAATACATTACCGACAAAGGAAAAGCCTGGGGCGGAATTACGCTTTCTGACGATAAAATGCTGGAAATTACCCGGAGCCTCATCCGTCAGACCAAATGGAAAGGCGGAATGGAGCTCGAACTGATCAAAACGGTGAAAGGCGAATATTACCTCATCGAGATCAATCCGCGTATTCCGGCCTGGGTCTATCTGGCGGTTGGCGCCGGACAAAACATTCCTGAAGCTTTGGTGAAACTGGCATTGGGTCAGGAAGTTGCTCCAATGGAAACCTATAAATCAGGAAAAATGTTTGTGCGTTATTCATACGACATCATCGTTAACCTCGAAAAGTTTGAAACAATTGCAATGAACGGAGAAATTTAAAAGATAAAAGTCATGGAAAAATTAAAATACGATAAACCATCAATCAGTAAGATTAATGCCGGAATGCCAAGCAAATTCGGCCTGCCGGTGAAACAAAAAATAATCTCAGAAATCGACGGGATTAAAGTCTCCACTTTAATGGAAGAGTACGGTTCTCCACTTTTTGTGATTTCAGAAAAAACCATTCGGGAAACACATGCCGAGGCAAAAAGGGCATTTGAAACGCGGTATCCAAAGGTTCAGTTTGCCTGGTCGTACAAAACCAATTACCTCGATGCGGTTTGCAGCATTTACCACGAAGAAGGTTCGTGGGCCGAAGTCGTTTCAGGATTTGAATTCGAAAAAGCCCTTTCGAATGGTGTACATGGTTCGCAAATTTTATTTAACGGACCCGATAAATCGAAAGCTGATTTAAGGATGGCCATCGAACACAATGCCTGCATCCACATCGACCATTTCGACGAGCTTTATTTACTGATTGAAACCAGCCGTGAAATGAAGATGAAAGCCCGAGTGGCCATTCGTGTAAACATGGATGCGGGGATTTATCCGATTTGGGACCGTTTTGGTTTTAATTATGAAAATGGCGATGCCTGGAATGCCATTAACCGGATTATGCTGGCCGAAAGCCTTGAGCTGATTGGATTGCATACCCACATCGGAACCTACATTATGGTACAGTCTGCCTATGCCATTGCCGCGTCAAAGTTGGCCAACCTTTACATGGCCATTCATCGCAAGTTTGATTACTGGTTGAAATACATCGACTTGGGTGGAGGCTTCGCTTCAAAAAACACCCTGAAAGGCGCGTATATGCCGGGTAACGAAACCTGTCCGTCGTTCGACGATTATGCTGAAGCCATTTCAAACGCGCTAATTTCTTCTGAAATTCCTCACGAAAATTTGCCCATACTATTTCTTGAAACCGGACGCGCCTTAATCGACGATGCCGGGTATTTGCTCACCACAGTCATTGCAAACAAACGGCTAAATAACGGAAGACGTTCGATGGTAATTGATGCCGGAGTCAATCTGTTGTTCACCTCGTTTTGGTACAATCTGGGAGTTTATCCAACACGCGAATTGGAACATGCAGAGGAATCAACGATATACGGCCCATTGTGTATGAATATCGATGTCATCCGCGATGCCATTGTGTTTCCGCAGGTTAAAACCGGTGAACAATTGGTTATCGAACGGGTTGGCGCCTACAATATCACCCAATCGATGCAGTTTATTACCTATCGCCCCAACGTAATTTTAATCGACAACGACGGCAAAACACAGATTATCCGGAAAAAAGAAAGCCTGGAAACGTTTAAAAACAGCGAGATAAATCCCAAAAGGAATTAATCAAAAACCCGAATATAATGTTTTTAAAAACCTTATTTTTAAAGAAAAAACCTCAGTATAAAGGAAATAACTAATATAACCAAACCTTATTACCTTTTTTATGAAAGTTGAATACATCAACCCAAATAAGGTAATAAGGTTGTAGGTTGTGAGCGTGGATTTCTACAGAGGTAGCCATTTAAAATAAGGTTTAAAGAAAAGGCGATCAATGTAATTTGGATAAGGGATATATAAAAAGATTTGTATTAAGAGTATGGATAAAACCAAGAATATAATCGGCAAGGACATTCTGGATTCTGTGTTGAACAGTTATTCTCAGATATTTTTTTCCACATCCAAAGTGTTGGCTGCTTTTTTGGTACTCATCAGCTTCTTCGATTATGGCGCCGGAATTGGTGGTTTGATTGCCGTTGTCGTTGCAAATTTGCTGGCTTATTATTTGGGTTACAACACCTATTTCCTGAAATCGGGTTTATACGGTTTTAACAGTTTGCTGGTCGGATTGGGAGTTGGTTTGGCCTTCCAGCCTTCGCTCGAACTGTATGTACTGGTTGCTATTTCAGCCATTACCTGTTTCTTTCTGACCATTGTTTTTCAGGGAGTTCTCGGAAAATACGGTTTGCCCTTTTTAAGTATCCCATTTCTGGTCACCATCTGGATTATTGGTTTATCGGGCGGAGAACTTACCACACTGAACATCAGCGAAAGAGGAATTTACACCTATAACGAACTTTTCGGATTGGGCGGACATACCATGGTTCGATTGTACAACTGGCTCGAAGCCCTGGTGGATTCTTCATTCATCCGGATCTATTTTTATTCGCTTGGAGCCATCTTTTTCCAGAAAGGATTACTTGCCGGAATCATCATATCATTCGGATTGCTGATTTATTCGCGCATCACCTTTGTACTTTCCATTCTGGGTTACTCCGTTTCGTACCTATTCT
>CAMDGL010000069.1 GCA_945897845.1 Chitinophaga pinensis
TTCAAAAAGAATTACCGCAAACGAAAAAACCCATCGAAGTCAACTATCGGTTGAAAATGAAAGATGGGAGGATCAAATGGATCAATGAAATTTGCAATACTGATTATGACAAAACTGGAAATCCTATCCGGTTTTATGGAATAATGCAGGATATAACAAGGTATAAACTATCTGAAGAAAAATTCAGACATCGGGAGGAGCAGTATAAAGCGCTTATAGATTCGCTTCCAACAGGAATTGCCATCTTCCAAAATAATAAAATCACATTTGTCAATCCGGCCGGTGTCAAGATTTTTGGTGCATCTAAAGTAGATGAATTGGTTGGAAAACCAGATATTCAGTTTATACATCCGGATTCCAAAAATGATTTCAGGATAAAAATGAATTTGATGACCGATGGAAGATCGTTGGATACTTTCGAAGAGAAATGCATCCGGCTCGATGGTTCGGTATTTGATGCCGAAATTACTGCCATTAAAACAGTTTATGAAGGAACTTCAGCTTTTCAGTTAATCGTTAACGATATTACACAAAGGAAAAAAGCGGATCAGGCATTGTACGAAAACCAGCTAAAACTGAACGAACTTATTGCCACAAAAGACAAGTTCTTTTCAATTATTGCGCATGATTTACGCAGTCCTTTCAACAGCATTCTTGGTTTATTGGATTTACTGCATGCTCAATATGACGCATTTAATGATTCAGAAAGAAAAGATTACATCCGGTTAATCGCTGAAAATACAGGTACAACCCTAAGTCTGCTTGAAAATTTACTTGTCTGGGCAAATACACAAAGAGGAAGAATTGTATATCAACCTGTAAAACAAAAACTTAGTTCAATATTAAACTTAGTTAAAGACACTTTCATATCTGCACTGAACCTCAAAACGATAAAACTAAACATTTTAGTTCCGGAGGAAGCTGAGATTTTTGCTGACACAAATATGTTGACCACCATATTGCAAAACCTTATCAGCAATGCCATCAAATATTCGAATCCGGGAGGAACAATTACAATAACTGCGGAACATTTGAATGATGCAGTTAAAGTAACCATCTCGGATACAGGAACAGGAATGAAAGAAGAAACAAGAACGAAACTTTTCAGTCTCGTCAAAGAAGTTTCGATGCCAGGTACAGCTAATGAAAAAGGAAGTGGATTAGGTTTAATTCTTTGTAAAGATTTCATAGAAAAGCATCACGGAAAAATAGAAGTCAGAAGTGAACCTGGAAAAGGAAGCCAGTTTATTTTTACAATTCCGGATTTGCATTAGTTGCATGAAAGTTAAGAAATCATCTGAAAATGAATAAAGCCTTATCGAAAGTATTAATCGTTGATGACAACACTTTTTATCTTACTCTTTTAAAAACCATATTAAAAGATATTGATGCGGAAGTCTATATGGCCAGCTCAGGAAAAGAGGCGCTGGAATTAGTCAACATGTATGATTTTGCCTTGGCCATTCTGGATATTCAGATGCCCGAAATGGACGGTTTTGAATTGGCTGGCCATATCAGGACGATGGACAACCGTGATTTGGTGCCGATAATTTTCCTGACAGCTTATTCAACCGATGAATTACAAATGTTTAAAGGATATGATCACGGGGCAATAGACTATTTAACAAAGCCTGTGAATAAAGTGATATTTGTAAGCAAGGTGAAAATATTTCTGGAACTTGATCAACAGAAAAAAAGCCTGATTCAAAGTAAACAGTCACTTGAAGAATCGAAGATAGAACTTGAAAGAAAGCAGATTGAGCTTAAAGAATCTGAAGAACTTTATCATTCATTACTCAAAACATCTCCCGATGGAATTTTATTAATTGGCCTGAATGGCAAAATTACTGAGGCATCCGATATTGCGCTTGAAATATTGGGAAACAAACAATTCAAAATTGAAGGGATGAATTTCAGGGATTTTATTCCGGCGGAGTCATTAAGAAATTATGCAAAAATCTATAGACGGACACTTCAGGAGGGAATGGTTCAGAATCTTGAAATGAAGTTAAACCGTATTGATAAAGCTAAGTTTACAGGTGAAATAAGCGTATCACAAATAAAAGGAAACGACAATGAATTGAGAGCTTTCATGGCTGTAATCAGAGATATTTCTGAAAGAAAGTCATTTGAAAAGCAGCTAAGACATTCGGAAAGAATGGCCGGCATTGGAGAATTGGCAACCGGAATGGCACATGAAATTAATCAACCGTTAAACACAATTTCTTTGGCAATTGACAATGTGCTTTATTTGCTTGACAACCAAAATCTTACCGATACTTACCTTAAAACAAAGATCAATAAGATTTTTGACAGCATTAACAGAAT
This sequence comes from Chitinophaga pinensis, assembly GCA_945897845.1. Taxonomy (GTDB): domain Bacteria; phylum Bacteroidota; class Bacteroidia; order Bacteroidales; family Prolixibacteraceae; genus Aquipluma. The sequence continues at coordinate 2,329 of CAMDGL010000069.1, forward strand.
AAAAAAAATAATTGATCATGTCAGAACTTTTTCAAGAGATCAGGATGATTTTGTCCAGGTAGAATTTGATATCAATAAAAGTATCCAAAATAGTATATCCATGATTGAAGAACAGTTCATTAATAAAAACATTAAACTCAAATTCAAACCTGACAATACTGTTCCAGCTGTAAATGGAAATGCCTATCGGTTTGAACAGGTAATACTAAATATGCTTATCAACGCCAAAGACGCAATTGAAGAAAAGAAGAAAAAAGACATTAAAAGCGATAAAAAACTAATCGAAGTATCTACAAAAGCAGCTGATGAACAAATAATTATAGAAATTAAAGACAATGGTACAGGCATTAATGCCGAGAACATTGAAAAGGTTATTCTACCGTTTTTCACTACAAAAGCACCCGGCAAAGGTACCGGATTGGGCTTGTCAATTTCGTATGGAATTATTAAGGAATTGGGAGGCGATCTGGAAATCAGAAGTACACCAAAAGTTGGTACATCAATATTTATTAAAATTCCGGTTCAAAAAATAAGTTCAAAAAATAACGACTATGCCAATTCAATACAATAGCCCCGGAAGGCCAGAAAATTATCAACTGAATTCGCAATTAAAAGTACTGGTCATCGATGATGAACCTAATTTTACTGAAGAAATTGAAGAATTCTTGCAAAATCAGGGATTCATCTCTTATACAGCAAATAATGTACACAAAGGCAGGTCAATATTAAAGAATCAGAACATTGATCTTCTGATACTTGACATTCGTCTGAAAGGTATTAACGGTCTGGACGTACTTAAAGAGGTAAAACAAACTTATCCAAAATTAGAAGTAATAATTGTTTCCGCTCATGGCGACATGGACTCGGTAATTACTGCGTTGAGAAATGGTGCGATTGACTATCTGAAAAAACCATTCCGGCATACCGACATTCAAATTGCCATTCAGAGAACCCGTAAATTTCTTGATCTTCAGCGTGTGATCACAAGCATGGAGGCTAAAAACTCCTTAATTTCACAAAGCCTTCAGGAAAAAATCAAACGCGATTTCATAGGTGAAAGCAAGCAGATCAAACAAATTTTGGACCTGGCAATTACAGCATCTAAATACAAGGATACCAGCGTTTTAATTACTGGTGAAAGCGGCACAGGCAAGGAGAATATTGCCCGAATCATTCATTACGAAAGTGCACGAAACGAAAATCTTTTTTGTGCTGTAAATAGCAGCGCTATAACCGATTCGCTCCTTGAAAGTGAATTCTTCGGTCACAAAAAAGGTTCATTTACCGGCGCAATCAATGATAAAAAGGGATTTTTCGAAGTAAGCGACCAGGGAACTTTATTTCTGGATGAAATTGCTGACATGCCACTAAACCTTCAGGCTAAAATACTTAGGGCAATTGAAGAGAAGACAATTACCCGGGTTGGCGAGACTGATCCAATCGCAACCGATTTCAGGATAATTGCAGCTACGAATCATGATATCGCCAAATTGATTGAAGAGAAAAAGTTTCGACTTGACTTGCTGCACCGTTTAAATACAATTCACATTCACATTCCACCTTTACGCGAACGAACTGAGGACATAGAGCCACTTTTAAAGCATTATACAAATGACTTTGCCCGAAAGTTAAACAAACCTGTACCGGTCATTGAAAAAGAGGCGATATCGGCATTATTGAATTATTCATTTCCAGGCAATGTGCGCGAACTTCGAAATATGGTAGAGCGTGCAATGATACTTTGCAAAACAGAATCGTTAAGAGCAACTGATTTTCAAACAGGCGAAGCCCATGGTTCTGAAAATGGAAAGGAAAAAATAAATTTCAATCTGGAAGAAAATGAACTTAAACTGGTTCGTTTGGCCTTAAAAGAAATGAATTACAATCAAAACAAAACGGCTGAATTACTTGGAGTCACCCGCGATGCGTTGATCCGAAGAATGAAAAAATACAACATCAAAGTTTCGAAAAGCTCGGACAGCCAAATGGAAGTTTGAAGATATTTGACTCGCGAAAAGAAATGCCGACAGAACTCAGATCATATATGCTTTGGCCAAGCCCTTGCCAATCAAAATATCATTAATACAATAAAAGTCACCTATATTTCTAATTTCCGAAAGGCCTTCGATAATATTTAAGTCAATTCGGACATATACAATGGCTAAATAACGACCGTATTTTTCTTTTTTATCTTTTATGGTTTCAATACGTATTTCGTCATTTTCCTTCAATACAGACTTCACAAACTCAGAAGCCTTATTACCCTCCTCCCATTCAGGTGTACCTTTTTTTACCCCATACACTTCAGGCGTATTTATACCGTAAAGACGTACTTTTTCTTTCTGAACCCAAACTGAAAGGCCTAAATCAATGTCAATTTCCAAGGTATCGCCATCGATTACTTTTCTGATAATTGCCAAGTATTGATACATAAGTTTTATGGTTTTGTTTACGAAACCAAGTTACAAAAAAAAAGCTGCCAATTGGCAGCTTTTTTTGTTTTATTTTCGGGGTTGTACACCTTTTTGTTTAGCCATTTCTTCGAGTTTCTTTTGGAAGCCTGATTTCGCGACCGGTGGTTTCTTCTTGTTGATAAGTATCTGAGCCCTTATTTTATCTTCATCGACCATAAATCGAAAGACATACATTTGACCAATGGTAATTACGTTGGCAAGAAAATAGTAATAACTAAGTCCTGAAGCATAACTATTCAGAATAAACAGGAACATTACCGGCATTATATACATCATGGTCTTCATACCCGGCATTGCTGCAGTGTTCTGAGACTCTGAATTCAGGTAAGTTGAAAGGATGGTAGTGACAGTCATCAGCAAACAAAATAAACTCACGTGATCGCCATAAAATGGTATTGCAAATGGCAGATTCAGAATCGAATCATAAGTTGACAAGTCGGTTGCCCAAAGGAAACTTTCCTGACGTAATTCTATTGATGTTGGGAAAAAGAAGAACATCGCGATCAGCACCGGAAATTGGAACAACATTGGCAAACATCCTCCCATCGGATTTACACCTGCTTTTTTGTAAAGCGCCATGGTTGCCTGCTGTTTTTCCATGGCTTTGTCCTTGCTGAATTTCTCGTTTATTTCATCGATCTCCGGTTTCAGCGCTTTCATTTTAGCCTGAGAATGATACGATTTAAAGGTGAACGGGAAAATCAACAGTTTAATAAAGATGGTCAGCAACAGAATGATAACTCCAAAGTTGTCGATGTAGTTTCGTAAAAAATTGAAAGTTGGGATGATCAGCCACTGATTCACCTGACGGATAACTACATAACCCAGATTAATCAGGCTCTCCAGCGATTGATCGTATTGTTTCAATGTATTGTAATGGTTTGGCCCAAAGTAGAACTTCATTTTAATGCTTTCCGCATCTTTTCCTTCATAAGGCAAAGCAATGTCGGCATTAAAATTACCAAGGTAAAGCGGGTCTTCCTTTGTCAGTTCAGTCTTAATATCGGCTGTTGGAAATGATTCGTCAGCAATTATTGCAGATGAAAAGAACAACTGTTTAAAACTGATCCATTTTGTTTTGGTGCGAAGGCTTTCTTCTTCGGATTTTCCGGTTGAAAGATTATCAGCAGCATCATCCAGATATTTATAGTGAATGGTGGTATAGCTGTCTTCGCCGTATTGTGATTTTCTTTCCTGCCGCGGAACGTTGATATTCCAGTTAAAATTCAGGTAATTTGAATTGGTAGTAATCACATTGCTCATCCCACTTGTATTCACATCGAAACCAACAAGATATGAATTGTGACTGAGTTTGTATTTATATTCAAGATATTTACTGTCACCGGCAAAGAGTTTCATTGAAAAAATCGTTGAATCACCTTTGTTTTCTGAGTTGAACTTCTCGTTTCCTTCTTTTCCTTTTTTTACGACAGGACCGTTTACCACCTGATTAGCAACTGAATCGGAAGGCGTAAAGTAGAACGATTCGGTCTCGATACTGCGGTTCTGAGCAAAGAAATTCATTCCGAATTTACTGCTGGTTCCTTCAAACAGAATCAAAGGCTTTTGCTCATGGGTTTTGAAATCTTTTAGCTCTACAGAATAAATGCGACCACCTTTGTTCGACAAAGTAACCTTCATCAGGTTATTTTCAATCACATAAAACTTTTCCTGACCGACAGACGCGGCAGCGAAAACACCAAATTTTTCTTTTAGTGCATTGTCCTGATCAGAAGTCAAGCTATCGTTCTGCAATGTTACAGTTGTTGCAGCCTGCACAGAATCAAGCATTGCAGCGGTAGCTATTTCCTTTTGTTGTTCAGCGCGAACCAGTTCAATCGAATCGCGGCTACGTTTCTCAGCAGCCAGCTGTTTTTCCGAGGGTTTGTTAAAATAGCTGAACCCTATCAGTATTGTAAAAATGAGGGCTACACCTATTACCGTATTCCTATCCATATAAAATTAAATTATTTTCCGAGTGCGGCTTTCACAAAAGCAACAAACAACGGATGTGGTTTTAAAACTGTACTGCTATATTCGGGATGAAACTGCACTCCTACAAACCATTTGTGCGAAGGGATTTCAATCACCTCCACGAGATTGGTATCCGGATTCCGTCCAGTGGCTATCATTCCTGAGGTTTCAAAATCTTTTATATACTGATCATTGAATTCGTACCGGTGGCGATGCCTTTCCTTGAATTCCATTTTATTGTATGCTCTGAAAATATTGGTATTTTTGTCAGTAACGTGACATTTATATGCACCAAGACGCATCGTTCCGCCTTTCTCGGTCACACCTTTTTGTTCTTCCATCAGATCGATTACCGGGCAATCGGTTTGCTCATTCATTTCGGTCGAATCGGCTGATGCAAGGCCAAGAATATTCCGCGCAAACTCTATTACTGCTATTTGCATTCCGAGGCAAATTCCGAAGAAAGGAATATTGTTTTCCCTTACATACTGGGTGGCAATAATTTTACCTTCAATACCCCGATGTCCGAATCCCGGAGCCACGATGATTCCTTTCAGTCCTTCCAGTTTCTTTTCAACATTTTCAGCAGTAATTTTTTCAGAATGAATCCAGCGAATTTTCACCTTGCATAAATTCATTACCCCGCCGTGGAGCAAAGCCTCAACAATTGATTTGTAGGCATCCTGCAATTCAACATATTTGCCAACCAATCCAATTTCAATTTCTGAAGTTGGTTTTTTAAGTTTCTTCAGAAAATCGTTCCAGTCATCCAACTTTGGCTCATCTTTCAACGAAAGTCCCATTTTGCGCAATACAATCTCATCCAAATGCTGTTCGAGCATCTTGTTAGGAACTTCGTAAATGCTTGCCACATCAATGGATTGAATAACCGAATCAATGGCAACGTTGCAAAAAAGCGCTACTTTTTTCCGCAAATCCATTCCAAGTTCGTGTTCGGTGCGTAAAACCAGCACATCGGGCTGAACCCCGTTTTCGAGTAATAATTTGACGGAATGTTGGGTAGGTTTTGTTTTTAATTCGCCGGTTGCAGCCAGAAAAGGCACCAATGTTAAATGTATGACAAGCGCCTGATTTCCTAATTCCCATTTCAATTGGCGAACAGCTTCAATATATGGAAGCGATTCAATGTCGCCCACAGTTCCGCCTATTTCGGTAACAACAATGTCGTATTTGCCTTTCGATCCCAGAATTTTTATTTTCCGTTTTATTTCATCGGTAATATGAGGAATGATCTGAACTGTTTTGCCTAAATAATCGCCACGACGTTCTTTGTTGATAACTGACTGATAAATCCGACCGGTGGTAACATTGTTTGCCTGCGAGGTTGGAACGTTCAAAAAACGTTCGTAATGGCCTAAATCCAAATCAGTTTCTGCACCGTCGTCGGTTACAAAACATTCGCCGTGTTCGTATGGGTTCAAGGTTCCTGGATCCACATTAATGTAAGGGTCCAACTTCTGAATTGTAACGGAATAACCTCTGGATTGAAGCAACTTAGCAAGCGATGCGGCTAAAATTCCTTTTCCGAGAGATGAGGTGACTCCTCCTGTTACAAAAATGTATCTGGTAGTTGCTGACAAGATGATATAATTTTATAGTTCTTAAAAGCGTGCAAAGTTAATTAATAAAACTTACCGCTAAAAAATGTAAGAGAATTTAATGCTTTTCTAACAATGAAAAACCCGCTTTCTTCGAGCGGGTTTTTCATGATGCTATTCATCGTCTTCCATCGAATCCATGATTCGGATTTTCTCTTTAAGGAATTCGATTTTTTCCTTTGTGTTGGCGATTTTAAGGTTTACATCGCCAATCAATGCTTCTGCATTTTTGGTATTGGCAAAGAAACCGATATTGTTGTCAAGCAACGCTAAGTCAGTTTCCATTTGTTTCAGCCTGGTCATGTACTTTTCGCGTTCGAAGCGGTTTTTGTTCTGGCCTTTGCCCGAAGAGGTATTGCCTGCCACTTTGTTCTTGAATTTCATCAGGTTACGGCGCTTCTCATCAATTCGCAACGAATCAAAATGATGGTTGATCACATCACGGAATTCATTTTGGATGGCGTCTTTGTCTTTGAACGGAACGTGACCGATTTCGGTAAAATTGCGTTGGAATTCTTTCAGTTTGTCTAAATCAGCGCTATCATCACCGCTCAGTGCAAAACTTTTCACTTCTTCCAAAAGCAATCTTTTCCTTTTGAGGTTATCGGCTTGTTCACCGTCAACCGACGAAAAATGTTTCGATTTATTTTCGAAGAAATGATCACAGGCAGCCCTGAAACGTTTCCATATCACGTCTGAATATTTACGCGGAACAGGCCCGATTTCTTTCCATGCTTTCTGAATGTTAATGAATTCATCGGCTGTTTTTTTCCAGTCAGTACTGTCTTTCAGCGCCTCCGCCTGAACACATAAATCAGTCTTTAACTGAAGGTTGTTTGTCTGTTCTTCTTTATTCTGATTGTAGAATTCACGTTTACGGTCGAAGAATTTATCAGATGCAATTCTGAAGCGTTCATAGATTTTGTTGTTGTCCTTTTTAGGAGCAAAACCGATTGTTCTCCATATTTTTTGCAATTCAATTAAGTCTCTCGACCTTTCATCCCAATCGCGGTGCGATTCTATTTCGCTATTCGAAATTTCTTCCACTTTTTCGCACAAAGCAATCTTGGCATCCAGGTTCTTTTTCTGATCCGATTTCCGTCCTTCAAAATAATCCTGATGTTTTTTATTGACAATGGATGTGGCATTTTTGAAACGTTCCCATAGTTCGTCCTTTTTATCGCGGGGAACAGGACCAACTTCACGCCATTGTTCGTGGTATTTTTGAAGTACGTTGAATGCTTTAATAATGGATGGTTCAACCAAAAGCTCTTCAGCTTTTTCGCAAATTTCCAACTTTATTTCAAGGTTTTTCTTCAGGTCAAGATCACGAAGCTCTTTGTTGATCTTGATAAAATCATAAAAATTCTCAACATGGTGATGGTAAGTTTCCCAAAGATCTTTCAGTTTCGATTGTGGAACCAATCCAATTTCTCTCCAACGGTTCTGTAATTCACGGAATTCGTGGAAAGTACGGTTAATCGATTCCTTATTGTTGATAAGAGCTTTAATCTCTTCAATAATATCGTATTTTTTCTGAAGATTTTCATCTTTCAGTTCATCAATTTTCTTGTTCCGGTCATTCCTGACGTCCTGATATTGTTTTAAAAGTTCACGAAGTTCCAATTCGTTTGGATCAGGTTCAGCTTTAAATTCGGCTATATCGCCACCTGCTTCAATAAAAGCAGCTTTCTGTGCTTCAATATTTGCCCGGTAAAGACGGAAAAAATGTACTTTGATGGCTTCCACATCATCTTTGATACGGTCGTCATCATTTTCAAGCAAAAGGCGAAGTGCGTTAATGAGCTCAACTTCATTTAAAGTGGAATAATCAGTCAGTTTTTCTTCCGGAATATTTTCTTCGGAAAAATCTTCAGCATCAAATTCGTTCACATTTTCTTGTGATAATCCAATTGGTTCTTCCAACATTGGATTTTCAACTTCTTCAGATTTAGCCAATACTTCTTCAAAAGCTTCCTGCTCCTCATCTGGAACAACGATTTCAACTGGTTCTTCAATTTCTGAAACGATTGGTTCCTCAGTCTCGTTATCCGGTTCAACGTTTTCTGCCACTGTTTCTTCAACAGCTTCCACTACTTTAACTTCGGTTTGTTCTTCTACTACTGATTCTTCCACCCCGGCAACTTCGTTTTCAGCAACCGCTTCTGCGTTTTCATTTTCGGGTTCAGTCACTGCTTCTATCGCAGTTTCTTCAGATTCAGTCACTTCGGCTACTTCGATTTGTTCTTCGGCTACTTCAGCAACATCCTGATCATTAATAGTTTCTGGTTCAACTTGTGTACCACTTAACTCTACTTTTGAGTTTTTTAGATCTTTGGGTTCCATAACAAAATTTTAAATTACAATGTAATTAACAGAGAATAAGGTTTCTTTCAGCCTACGAAAATATATATTACAAGCTAATACTCAAAGATTTTCATTAATAAAAGTGCAAAACATTTGGTTTAGTGGGAAAAAGATAACTTTTACCCGCTTTTTTCGACTAATAATTCAACGAACCGAAAAAACATTGAACTCAGGTTGTTACTTTTGCCAAAAATAAAAAGTGATATGCGTATCGATATTCTTACCGTTGTTCCTGAATTGCTTGAAAGCCCATTCCGGCATTCGATTATAAAAAGAGGTCAGGACAAAGGACTGGTTGAAATTTATGTACACAACATTCGTGACTTTTCGGAAGACAAACACCGACGGACCGATGATTATGCTTTTAGCGGAGGCGCCGGAATGGTAATGACCATCCAGCCCATCGAAAGTGCAATCAATTTTCTGAAGTCGCAAAGGGAATACGACGAAGTGATTTATACCAGTCCTGACGGAACTATTTTGACCCAGAAAATAGCCAACAAACTTTCACTCCTGAATAATATCATCATTCTTTGCGGGCATTACAAGGGAATAGACCAGCGTATTCGTGAACACCTGGTTACCATGGAAATTTCGATAGGCGATTACGTTCTGACAGGCGGTGAACTGGCCGCTGCGGTAATTGTTGACAGCGTTGTTCGCTTGATTCCCGGCGTTTTGTCGGATGAAACTTCCGCCTTAACCGACTCTTTTCAGGACAACTTGCTGAGTCCGCCTGTGTATACCCGTCCTGCCGAATACAATGGATGGAAAGTTCCGGAGATACTTCTTTCAGGAAACGATAAGAAAATCAATGAATGGCAGGAAAAGCAAGCCTACGAACGCACCAAACAGTTGAGACCGGATTTGTTGAAAGATTGAATCATGAACACTGCGACTGAACACTGCCCACTTCTCACCTTCTGCAAATCTTGTTGTAAGTGCAATAGCTGCATTTCTGCAGGTCTTTGGTTTGATCGTATGTATTTGTCATACTGAACATTTCAGACAATACTTCCGAAAATATTTTCCTGAATTCGCTGGCTACCTGCTGAAACGAAAGTTTATCGCCCTGGTAAATAACATTCGGAACGAACTCTTCATCAAACAGATTGTCGAGTTTATAAATGACCGGAAATATGGCGGGATGATTTTCTGTCCGGTTAACGATGTCCGAATAAATCAGGGTTTGAAAAATTTCCTTCCGGCGATCAGAATAGTTCCGGTCAACCAATTGAGGCCAGTCTTTGAAATCGAGTTTCATATTCCGGCCTGTTTTATAATCTATAATCCGCAATCCATCAGCCGTTTGATCCAGCCTGTCGATGATGCCGCCAATCCTGATCTGACAAGTTTTTTCGTCCGAAACGACCTGATAATCGGCTGAAAAATCTTTTTCGAGGCCTGCAATCTGAAAAGGGGCAAACTTAATATCGTTTTCGAGTAACTGAAAAATGTAGTCGCGGATGTGTGAAGCAATCAGAATACTCTGCCCTCCCAACTTTAGCCGCGACACTTCCTCCGGGTTCATCTGATAATATTTCACCGCAATCGACTGGCGTACAACTTCATCAATCCGGCGACGATCGCCTCTCAACAGTTTTAGGGCAGCCGCTTCAACCACTTTGTTATCAAAAGGTTTGTATAAAAGTTCGATGGCATAATGAAACAGGTTTCCGAACAGAACGGCATCAATTTCCTCTTTCAGCTCATCCTTTTCCTTTATTCCGGCGATGTATTTAAAGTAAAACTTCAGCTTGCAATCGAGATAGGTATTGATGGCGCTCGGGCTCAGTTTCCGCTCCGAATAAGTCGAAATCAATTTCTGAATATGCTCTTCGCTGGTTTCAATCCTGATGGGTTCGTTGGTTGTACCTTTAAAGTTGAAGCTCAGGTTCAGCTCTTCAATTTCAAATTCCGAATCGTACAAAAGCTGGTATAAGAAGCGACTTTTTTCGGATGAAGCAATTCCTTCGGTGATCGAGTTATAAACCAATACCGTTTTTTCAGACCGCTGAATCAGGCGGTAAAAGTAATAGGCATACATGGCATCGCGGTCTTCGTAAGTAGGCATTCCAAAACCTTTCCGTAAATGATAGGGAACAAAGGAATGACCGGCTGCAATCCTTGGCAAAAACCCTTCATTGGCTGAGAACAAAACAAGGTTTTCGAAATCGAGGCAACGCGTTTCAAGCAATCCCATGACTTGCAAGCCGGTAAGTGGCTCCCCTTCAAACGGAATGGAAATACGTCTCAAACTCTGATCAAGCAAGCGATACAATATTTTAACCGGAAAGTCCGGCACATTCAATGCCTCCAGCGTATCCTTCAACCGCTGAACTGTAAGATATGCCTGAAAAAGGTATTCAGACTCCAATTTAACTTGCTCATTTTCCGTACTGTCAAACTTCAGGGCAAGCTCTTTCAATACATCCAGAAAATAATTGAGAATATCCAGCCAGCTTTCCGGACGGGCAAATATTTTCCGGACAAACGGATTCAAATTCAATTCACCAGCCTCCAGATAAACTTTATTCCGTTTGTAAATTCCTGATACAAAAGTTTTTATTTCGGCGTTTACAACAAACTGATGGTTCAGAATAGCAACCACCGGCTTGTG